>CAZTTI010000220.1:0-6674 GCA_964615925.1 uncultured Solibacteraceae bacterium | reverse complement strand
GAGTGCCGTGAAACCCCCGGGGCGTCACGCCGATGATGCGGTACGGTTCGTCACCGAGGCGGACCGTACGGCCGACGACGTCCGGATCGCCGCCGAAGTGCCGCTGCCAGCCGTCGTAGGAGACGACGGCGATTCGCGGATCGCGGCCGTCGTCGGAGGCGCCGAAAACGCGGCCGAGCGGGGCCCCGACACCCAGGATCTCGAAATAGTCCATCGGAACGAGGCCGAGGTAGGTGCTGGACGTGACCGTGTCGAATTCGAGCCGGGTGGCGCGGACGAGTTCTCCGGTGACATCCTCCACGGTCTCCGATTCCGTTAGGATCAGTTGGCGCAGGTCTTCGGAGAAGTGGACCTGGTCCGGGAAATTGGGACGGACCTCGAACAGCTGGACGAGGTTTCCGGGACTGCGGACGGGAAGGGGACGGAAGATCACCGCGTCCACGACTCCGAAGATGGTCGTGTGGGCAGCCACGCCGATGCCGATCAGGACAGCCGCGACGATGAAGAAGCCGGGTCCGCGGGCAAGCCGCCTCATGGCATATCGGAGTTCGAGGATGGCGAGATGGAGCACGGTCAACTTCCCGTACGGGATCCGGTACCGTTGGAATTGTCCCATATCCGATCACGGTCGGCGAACTCTGGACCTCTCGAAGCGCATGATCCGTCGACCGGAGAGTGTCCGCATAGAGCGCCCGGCGCTTCGAACGAAGGCATGTGTCACTCCCTCGAGTCCCTCCACGGCCGAATCGGATCGATCCATTCGAGAGACGGGAACCTCGAGAAATCACGGTCGGTCGTGTGGATACGGGCACCGTTCTCGATAGCGATCGCCGCCAGCGTGGCATCGGTCACCAGTGGGCCAGTGCATTGGGCTTCGTCGAGAAGGCTCTGAAGAATTTCCCAGTGCCGCTCGTCCGGTCCGACGATCTCCACGTTGGGTCGTTCGAGCCAGGAGGACACGATGGTGATCGCTTCGTTCCTCGTGAGCGGATGTTCGAAGACGTTGGCATGGGTCGAGATCCTGAGGAAGGCCCAGAGGGTCTGCCACGCGAATCGGACAGGCTCAGAGCCGGACAACGCGTTCTCGAGCCACGCTTTGGCGCGGGAATGTTCGGCGGCGGCCGGATGATACGCGTAGAGCAGGACGTTGGCGTCGGGCAGGATCATCGGCGCCGGGGGCCTTCGGCGCGATCCAACAACTCGGCAACATTGTCCAGACTGAGGCCGGGACGCAGGTTGCCGAGATCCCTGGCGATGACCCTGAATCGGGTCCTGGCCTGCCCTTTCCGGCGGCTCTCGAGCCCGCGCCGGATCGTCTCGTTGACGACCTCGCGAAATGGCTTCCCGGTGCGGCGGGTTTCCTGACGGAGCTTCTCGGCAACATCGTCGTCGAGGGTCAGTGTCGTGCGCATGCGATGATGCTATGCGTGAAGCATCATGATGTCAATTCGGCCGTATCTCATTGTTTGAACTAATCTTGTGCTAGATCCCACTGCTCCTGCAGTTCCGCGAAGCTCTCCTCCAGCGCATCGGACGCCGCCTGCCGCACGGACCGGAGCACCAGTTCGTCGACCTCGCCGAGCGTCGGCGGGGCGCCGGCCGGCCATCCCGCGGCGATCCCTTCCAGGACGGCCTGACCCACGGGCGGGGCCAGGACCGGAACCTGCTGGACGAGAGCCATGGCCGCCGACAGGTCGGCTGACGTGGCTTCCGATCGGCTCATCAGGCGGACGGCGCGGGCGATCCCGGCCAGTTGATCGTCAGCCTCGGGCATGTCGTGCGCGAGGACGTCGAACAGGAACGCCCGTCCCTGCCGGGCCCCGGCAAGGCCGACGGCATCGGGAATCCAGCGGTCGCGCGCGTTCGCCGGGGTGAACAGGACGTCTTCGAGCGCGGCGGCGATTCGTTCCGAGGCCGGCAGCTCGGAGACGGCGAGCAACGCTTCGAGGCGAACGCCGGGATCGGCGTCCTGCTGGAGCGCGACGGAAATGGGCGCGCCCACCTCGTAGTCGGCCCTCCGGCCGGGCAACATGCCGGCGGCGAAAATCGATTCTTCGAGTTCGGCGTTTCGCGGCAGGACTTGAAGCGCGGCACGGCGCACGCTGCCTGCCGGGTGGTAGAGGGCATTCTGGACGGCGGCGAGCGCGGCCACGTTCGTCGGGATGACGCCCAGGCCGTCGAGAGTCCAGAGCGCGTGCAGGGCGGGCGAATTCAACCCCATGCCATCGATCGTCTGGTCGTTGACGAGGGCGGCGAGATCGGGAACCACATCCATGTTCCCACGCTCGACCAGGAGGCGCTGCGCGGTGAGCCGCCAGAACATGTTGTCGTTCGAGAGCGCCGCGATCAGGTCCGCGGGGGACGCGTTCTCGAGGTTCACGGGTTCGTATTCCGGCGCGTCGTCGAACGCGATGCGGTAGATCCGCCCTTCGATCGCGTCCCGGTTCGGCGTTTCGTACGCGTTGCCCGGACCCCGCTGGCAACACGTCTCGTCTATGGCGGGCGTGGGGTTGTGCTGCGCGACCAGAGAGTAGAAGTCCGACACCCAGAGCGCCCCGTCGGGACCGACCTTTACCTGCACCGGAGCCAGCCACGTGTCGAGGCTGGCCAGGAAGCTCCACCTGTTCTTCGCCCGATAACCCGACCCGTCGCGGCCGAGCTCGAACTGGCCGACGAGGTGGCCGGTGGGGTCGACGACGAAAGCGGCGCGGTTCCAGTATTCCTCAGGGAACGCCCGGGCGGTATAGATCTCATGGGCCGCGGCCGAAGTGTACATCCCGAACCAGTCGACCTGCCGGATCTCGGGATAGATCGGGTAGACGTCGGTCCGGTCCTCGATCTTTGGAAGGGTCGGCTGGGGGATGCCGATTGCGTTGTAGTACCGGCCGGGGATCGGCGCGAAGATGCTGGCCTCGCCGTTGGCCGTCGACCCGAAGATGTCGCCGTCCTCCGATTGCGCCACGCCCCAGGTGTTGTTGCTGGTTCGGGCGAGATAGTCGAGATCCGAACCGTCCGCCGGGAAACGGAAGTATCCGGCGAAGAACTCGCGCGGGCCCCATGTGCGGGCGCCGGCCGTTCCCTGGAAGCCGTTGTAGCCAACGGATCCGAGGATACGGTTGTCGAGCCCGTACCGGAAATTGCTCAGCGCGCCGTGCGTGTCGTTCCGGGGCCAGCCGGTCATGATCGTCTCGCGCGTGTCGGCCCGGTCGTCGCCGTTGGTGTCGGTGAAAAACAGGATGTCGGGCGCCTGGCCGACGACGAGCCCGCCGTTGGCGAGGACGAGCGTGGTCGCCAGGTTCATGCCATCGGCGAAGACCGTCGCCTCGTCGGCCCGATTGTCCCCGTCGGTGTCTTCGAGAATCAGGACGCGGTCGCCGCCTTCGGTCGATCCCTCGGGCAGAACGCGATTCGGGTAGTCGTTGGTTTCGAGCGCCCACATACGCCCGCGTTCGTCCCAGGTGAAGTCGATGATGCGGCGGACCATCGGATCCATCGCGAACCAGTCGATCGAGAAGCCCGGTCGGAGCGTCGTCAGTTCGAGCGTCGTTTCCACCGGTTGCGACGTCTGGATTTCGCGGATTGCGTCGGTGGCGAGCGTGTTCCAGGGTGCTGGGGGCCGTTCGTAGACGGGGAGCGGCGCCGGAAGCGCGGCCGTCGGCAGGGGTTCGACGGGCATGATGCGCTGGAGCGCCCAGTCGCCCGCAACCCAGCGGGTGGCCTGCACGACCTGTCTCTGGAATCCTTCCGTCGACCACGTCCGGTCGTCGTGGCCCCAGGCCGTGTAGTAGACGCGGCCTTCCCCGTAGGGACGGACCCAGGTCCACGGTTCGTCGTGGCCGTCGTCGCGCCGGACTTCCAGCACGGTCCGGTTGACGGGATTGTGTTTGGTGTGGACGTAGGTTTCGTCGAAGCTTTCGAACGCGGGAACGTCCATCATCGCAGGATGCCCCGGTTCGAGGCGCACGGTCGAAAACGTATCCGTTCCGTGGCTCTTGAATGCGCCGCCGACGACCTTGATGTACTCCTCGGAATTTTGGAACGCGGCGGATGCCGAGTGCAGAACGACCAGGCCGCCGCCGTTTTCGAGGAACCCGAGCAGTGCCGCGAGTTGCTGATGGGAAATCGCCGGCTGGTTGTTGTAGAAGATCAGCGCGTGGTAGTCGTCGAGAACGCCAGGGTCGGGGTCGCCGGGATCGTCGGAGTAGAACATGTCGATTCCGTTCACGGCGAGCACCGGCAGCAGGTCCTTCGCCCGATCGTACGGCACGTGGTGGCCTTCATCGCCAAGGAACAGGACCGCAAGACGATCCGCGGGGGGCGCCTGCGCAAGAACGGCGAATGGTGCGATCAGCAGGAATGCGGCCGCCAGCGCGGCCGCCTTCGTCAACACCGTCATCGTCATGGTTTTTCTCCCAACTTCAGTCCGCGGTTGCGGCTTCCCGCTCCAGACGGACGACGCGATAGCCGCCCTGCCGGCGATCGCGCAGGTACATCGTGCCGAACACGACGATCAGTACGAGTGCGGCCGGCGCGGCGTACCGGAAAGATCGTTGTCCGCCGTAGGCCTCGGCCGGTTGAAGGATCGCCGCCGCTTCGCCCACCAGCGGTTCACCGGGAAGCGCGGTTGCGACGATGGCCCGGAGCGCGTTGGCCGTCAGATCGCCCTGGATCGCAGTGTTGGAGTCGTGCGCGTCCAGCGCCGCCCGCGTCGCCGCGATCGCGTCTTCGACGTCGCGGAGACTGTATCCGAGTTCGGCTTCGTCTCCCTCACGCGCGGCATAAGCCGGAAACTCTTCGTCGACCCGGTTCAACACGGCCACGGTTTCGGCGGGATCCAAAGCCTCAGCCAGGTATCGATCGGCGACTTCTCCCATGACGGGCACGCCGAACCCGCCCGCGATTCCGAGCCCGACGCCCCCCATCAGGACGATCCCGAGCGAGCCGGTCCGGGGCATGCGCTCGCTGACCAAGCCGACCATGGTCGGAAAAAAGAATGCGACGCCCCATGCAAAAAGGGTGGCCACGGCCATCGCCGACCACAGACCGGTCACGTAACTCAGACCGAACAGGCCCGTTCCCGTCAAGATTGCCGCCATCAGGAGCATGCCCGTCGGCGCCAGACGCTCGACGAAGTGACCGGCCAACAACCGGAGCACGACCATCCATCCGCTGATCCAGACCAGCACCAGGATGCCGTGCATGCCCACCGCTTCGAGAACGGCCGGAACCCACCGCATGGGGCCGAGCTCGATCGATGTCGTGATGGCCATCATCGCCAGCATCAGGAGGAAGCCCGGATGGGTAAAGGTGTAGCGGAACATCTCGCCGACGGGAACGCCGGCCTCCGCATTTTCGGTCTTTGGGAACCGCTGTCCGAGCAGCATCGCGCCGTAGACGGCGATGGGGAGGTAGATCACCGCGAGCTGGTACGGCCAGCGGCCGAATCCTCCGCCGTAGTTGGCCAGGACGAATCCGATGAGGCCACCGAGGACGATGCCGATCGGAAAGAACGCGTGAAACCAGTTCAGCCGGACCGTCTTCTGATCGGGATAGAGCGCGGCGACGAGGGGATTGCCCGTGACCTCGATCATTCCGTTGCCGGCCGCCAGCACGGCGGCGCCCAACATCAGGATCCAGAACGCCGACGGATCGCCCGAGCGTGTGACCGCCGCGATCATGATCGTGATCCCGGCGAGGTGTCCGGCAAATGCGACCCGCGCTCCGTTCTTCAGGCCAAAACCTTCGAGCATCGGGCCGATGACGAGGAGCGAGATCGCCATCCCCCAGAGCGCGGCGCCTCCGATCAGGCCGACCTGAAAGTTGGTCAGGATGAACTCCTGCTTCAACTGGGTCAAGATGTTGCTGACCAGGCCGAAAGCGAGCCCTGTCGGAACGAGCGCGAGACAGGTTCCGAAGAACAGCCGGCTTCGATGGATCCCATTCTGGGGCATCCTGAAAACCCCTTTGGTTCGTCGATGGTTGACTCGTCGATGTGCGGGTGATAACTACGGCGCATTATACGGGGACAGGTTGGAAAACGCGCGGTTTCTTCGGGGTGCCGCGAGGCCGTGGAGGGAGAAAGTCCATGTGTGCGGACAGACCGTTCTGCTTTGTGACTTCCGACGAGATATCGGTCGAGCTCCTGCCCTGGGGCCCGCACGAATGGCTGTCCCACCCCGACCTGACCGACCCGGACCAACTCATGCTGGTCCGCGTGAAAATGCCGCCGGGGCAGGCGCACAAGTTCCATCGCCACCCGGCGATGGAGGAAATCATCTACGTCATCTCCGGCCACGGCGAGCAGTGGGTGGATACAAAATCCCGGATCCTTGGACCGGGTGAGATCGCTCACATTCCCCGCGACGTCGTTCACGGCACCTACAACACGAGCGGCGAGGAGCTCGTGTTCCTCGCGATTCTTTCGCCCGCAAAATTCGAAGGGCCGTGGCTGGTGGACGTCTCCGGGGAAGAACCCTGGCGCTCGATCCGGGGCCGGGGCTGACGGAGGCCGCCATCGCCACCGTACTCCTCATCGGGACGCTCGACACGAAGGGCGCCGAATACGCCTGGGTCGCCGATCGCATCCGGTCCTCGGGTCACGAAGTCCTCGTGATGGATCTCGGCGTTCTCTCCGATCCTCCGTTCGTTGCCGATATCCAGGCCAAGGACGTCGA
>CAZTTI010000219.1:0-3684 GCA_964615925.1 uncultured Solibacteraceae bacterium | reverse complement strand
GATCGGGCAGCTGAAGGTGCCCGAGGGCATGACCGCGGGTGAGGCGATCGCAAGAGGGTGGGCCCGTGGCTAGCCGAACGCAGATCATTTGCCTGTGCGAGGGCAGGAAAGGCGAGAGCATTGATGAGGTTTTCATCAATCCGCTCATGAAGTCGCTTAAGCCTGCGTGGATTCGACAAGATGGCAGTAACGTTGTGCGTCTTCTTCCATGCGGTGGGAGGAAGGAAGTGGTGGAGCAGATGCCATTGGAGCTTCAACGCTGCCTCGACGCGGGCGGCCACGCGACGCTGATGGTGTGGGCCGATTGCAACCACAACTGTGCCGACGGCGATGCGCTCAAGGCTCATTTCTGGCACGAGGCGGAGCGAAAGGGTATTGCGCGAGAGCAATTCGACCGCGCGGTGTTCGTCTTCGCCAAAGACCGACTGGAGAACTGGATCGAGTTCCTTCAGACTGGGACCACGGACGAATCCAATGAGGGTCCGCGCGTGAAGAACAACCGCAGCGTGGCCGACGCGGCCAAGAAGCTGGCGGCGATGTGCCAAGCTGGAAGCCCGGTGGAGGGCATGCCCCCGTCGCTCCAGTGGTCGTGCAGGAACTGGCGTGCGCTTGTCGAACGCATGACCGGATGACCCGGTCGGGGACAGGAATGACCGCAGCAAGGAGCGAGACGCTCTCTCGGGTCCGAATGCTAACGGCACTCGTAGTGCTTGAGGCGTTTCCTCGAAGGTCACTCGATCTTCGAAGAACTGGAGGACGCGGTCAACCATCTCAGCCTCACCATGTGGATTTCGCCTGCAAGGAGTCCATGCCTCGGGGGTCACATCAAAACCGGCCAACGAAGGTCACATCAAAACCGGCCAACGGGGAGAGCCCGGGACGGATCGTTTCTACCCTTTCGCCGGGGAGTCCGGCAAGCCTGTTTTCGTGCGCCAGCTCCTGGGGCCGCATTTGAGGATGTGGCCGTGGTGGAGCAGACGGTCGAGCATCGCCGAGACCGCGGCGCTGTCGCCAAGGAGCTTCCCCCAGTCCTCGACGGGGCGGTTCGACGTCAGTAACGTGCTGGTGCGTTCGTAGCGCCGCATCACGATCTCGAGCAGTTCCTCGGCGGCCGTCTGGGGTAGTTTCCGCATGCCGAGGTCATCGATGATCAGGAGCGGAACGGTGGCCAGCGCATCCATAAAAGGTTTCCGATTTCCTTCGATCGACGCTTCGGCGATTTCGTCGAGCAGGGCGTGGGTCTCGCGGTAGAGCACTCGATAGCCCTGTTCGATCGCGGCGCGGCCGATGGCTTGCGCCAAGTGGCTTTTGCCGGTGCCGGGCGGACCGAGGAAGAGGGCGTCGTCGTGGCGGTCGATGAAGGCACCGGTGGCGAGGTCGAAGACGAGGCTGCGGTTCATCTTCCTGTTGAAGGTGAAGTCGAAGTTGTCGAGCGTCTTCTGGGGATCGCGGAACCGGGCCTGCTTGGACCGGCGCTCGAGCAGACGGGTGCGCCGGCGGTCGAGTTCGTCGTTGACCAGACAGGAGATCAGGTCGATGGGCGCCATGCGTTCGGTCTGGGCCTGATGGAGCCGGGTTTCGAGCGCATCGGCGAAGCCGCCAAGCCGGAGCTGGCGGAGAAAGCGTTGGAGTTCGGGGACGTTCATGAGGATTGCTGCTCCTGAAGCTTGAGTTGGATGAGATCGCGGTACTGGGTCAGTTCACGGATGAGGGGATCGACCTGGAGCAGCGGCACCGGCGGCCGGCGCTCCAGATAGCGGCGGACGAACCGGTACTCGTAGACGTGGAGTTCCACTGCGGCGCCGGCGGCGTCTTCGACGGCGGGGACGCCGTGCTTCTTCGTCAGAGCGAGGAGGCCCTGGATCCGGCGGACGGCCGAATCGCCCAGTCGCTGGTGGATACCATCGGCGAGCGTGCCGATATGCGTTCCGACCCGGTGGGCGCGGGCGAGCAGTTGAACCGTCGTCGGTGGGGTCTGCTTCGGACGATCTTCCGGACGGCGCCGGTACCCGCCCGGCTTCTCCCGGACGTGTTCGCGCACGAGTTGGCGGGTGGCCGGGTCGAGGATCCGGACGTAGAGGCCGTCCCACTGCACCGGGACCTTGCGGCCGATCCAGCCCGGCGGCACGCCATAGTAGGCCGCTTCGACCTCCACGCAGCCGTCCAGGTGGACGACGCGCTCGCCGTACTGGTAATACCGGAACGGTTCCAGCGGCAGCGGTCCCAGCGCGGGTTGTTCTTCGGCGAACATCGCCGCGACCTGCCGCTTCATCGTGCCGTGGATGCGGGTGTCGGCCCAGCGGGTCTCCCACTGGTCCAGGTACGCCTGAGCCTCCTCAAGTGTCTCGAAGCGCCGTCCCTTCAACGGCGTCTTCTGCGCGTGGCCGACTCCGGACTCGACCTTCCCTTTGCGATCCGGGTCCCGCACGCGGCACGGCAAGGCGACCACCCCGTAGTGCGCGAGCACGTCTTTGTAGAGCGGGTTGAGCGTCGGGTCGTAGTATTCGGCTTTGAGGACGCCTTCGCGCAGGTTGTCGAGCACGACCCAGCGGGGCACGCCGCCCAGCCGACGGAAGGCGGTTTCATGCAGCTCGGCCCAGATCCGGGAGCTGGACCGGAACGTCAGCAGCCGGATGGCTTTGCGGCTGTAGCCCAGCGTCAGGACGAACAGTCGCGTGCGCCGGTACCGGCCCGTCTTCGGGTCGCGGACCATCGGTCCGGTTCCGTAGTCGACCTGTGCCTCTTCGCCGGGAGCCGTCTGGATGATTCCGACCGGCTCCGGTGTCCGCGTTCCGCGCAGCTTGCGGACGAACCGCTTGACCGTCTGGTAGCTGCCGGTGAACCCGTGATCGCTCACCAGGTCCTGCCAGATCGCGACGCCGTTGCGGCCCCGATCCAGCCCCAACTCGATCAAATCCCGATACGGTGCGCACGTACTCGCGCGTCCGCGCCCCTCCCCGGGGTCGGGGGTCACTTCTTTGGCCGGTTTTGAATCCTCCGGATCGGCCGACCCTGTGGTTTCAGTGCCTTGCGCCCCGAAGTCGGGGGTCGCTTCTTTGGCCGGTTTTGCCGCCAGGCGGCCCCAGCCTCCCGGCGGCCGCACATCGATTCCGGCGGCCTTCAGATATCCCGACGCGGTCTCCCGGCGCACGCCCGTCGCCGATTCGATCCGCCGGAGCGGCCATCCCAGCCGCCCCAATGCCACGACTTGTTCTCGTTTGTCTGCGCTCAAGACATTGCTCATGGCGACGGAGCGTACTCCGTCGCGGTCAATGTCCCGGGCGCTTCTATTGGCCGGTTTTCAAGTGACCCCTATTGGCCGGTTTTGGGTGACCCCCGAGGTCCATGACCTCGACGTCCCAGGCTAGGCAGCGGACGAAGGACGCGTGCTCGTGATGCATGACAAGCGGACGATGCCGCGTCATTTCGCGGACCTCTCCGAGATCGACACGAGATCGGCCTCCTCCGAAACCCGATGCATCCGGTGACCCCCGTCTACTCCGATAGCGCCACCGATGCGGTCCCCACCGCAAGCGGTACCCTTCTTTGCAGGTTGACCCCAAGTGGACGCATCGACCTCTACTCCGGCGCGCCGGGTGACGGCCGCGGGTTGTCCACCACCGTCCAGCAGCGCATCCTCCAGGCGTTTGAGGCCGGCCGCGGGCACGGGGTGCTTCACCTGGG
>CAZTTI010000218.1:0-9084 GCA_964615925.1 uncultured Solibacteraceae bacterium | reverse complement strand
TCCTGGCCGAACACCACGCGCTTGAGCGATTCGTCGAGCGTTCGCAGGCGTTCCTTGTCTGAAACTGACGCGTGTTTTTCCGGGATCCGCGCCATGCGGGCGACGACTTTCTCGATGTCGGCCACATCCACTTCCGCAGTTTCAGCGCTGGCTTCGAAGTGCGTCTGGGCCCCCGCCTCGTCGATCACGTCAACGGCGCTGTCGGGCAGCCGGTGCTCGCGAAGATGCCGTTCGGCCAGGCGGACGGCCGCGTCGAGCGCGCCCGCCGTGTACCGCACATCGTGGTGCAGTTCGTACCGGGGGCCGAGACCTTCGAGAATCTTGACCGCTTCCTCGTACGACGGCTCGTCGACCGTGATCTTCTGGAGCCGTCGAAACAGCGCGCGGTCTTTCTCCAGGTGCTTGAACTCCTCGAACGTCGTCGAGCCGATCAGGCGGAAGTGGCCCTCGGTGAGAACGGGCTTCAGGAGGTTGGCCAGGTCCATGGTGCCGCCCGTCGTCGCGCCGGCGCCCACCATCGTATGGAGTTCGTCGATGAAGAGAATGGGCTTCGGCCGCTTCCCGAGGGCGCCGACGACGGACTTAAAGCGTTCCTCAAAATCTCCCCTGTAACGTGTTCCAGCAATGAGTGATCCTGAATCAAGAGCGAAAATCTCCGCGCCTTCGAGAACCTTGGGCACATCCCCGGATACCAGCTTCTGGGCCAGCCCTTCGACCAGCGCGGTCTTCCCCACGCCGGCGTCGCCGACGAAGACGGGATTGTTCTTCCGGCGGCGGCAGAGGATCTGGAGCGCGCGACGGATCTCGGGCTCGCGGCCGATCAATGGGTCGAGCGCACCCTGGCGCGCCCGCGCCGTGAGGTCGACGGTGAATGCCGTCAGCGGATCGGCTCGACGCCCGCTCCCCTCTTCGTCCCCATCCGCGTGAACGTGTTCGTCGTCCACTTCACGCGGCACCTTGGTAATCCCATGCGAGATGTAGTTGAGAATGTCCAGCCGCGTCACGCCTTCGGCTTCGAGCAGTTTCGCGGCATGGGACTCCGATTCCTGGAGCAGGGCGACGAGCATGTCGCCGATGTCGGCCTCCGACTTCCCCGAGACCTGCACGTGCAGCGCCGTCTTCTGGAGCACGCGCTGGAACGCGATGGTCTGGATGGGCTCCCCGGATGAACGGGCGGAAACGCGATCGCCGGAGTCCTCGAGGTGTTGCTTGAGCTTCGCCCGAAGCCGGTCGAGGTCGACCCCGCAGGCGGCGAGAATCGCTTCCCCCTCCCGATCGTGGGCGACGGCGAACAACACGTGCTCGAGCGTGAGGTGCGCGTGCCGCCGCGACGCCGCCTCCTGATAGGCCAGGCCGAAAACCACTTCCAGATTCGCCGCAAACATACGTTTACTCCGGCTCCATGCTCGACCGCAGGGGATGGCCCGCCTCGCGGGCGCGCTCGTGCGTCACCGATACTTTTGTCTCCGCGACCTCGTGGGAATAAACGCCCGCCACGCCCGCCCCCTGTGTGTGCACGTGCATCATCACACGGTACGCCTCGGCCGGCGACTTCCCGAAGACCGATTCGAGGATCTTCATGACGAACTCCATCGTCGTGTAGTCGTCGTTGTGCAGGATGACCTTGTAAAGCCGCGGCTTGTCGGTCTTCGGCGCCGCCTTCTCGAGGACGGCTCCCTGGTCGCGAGGATCGCGTTCGGTCATTTTCCTATTGTAGACGCGACCGGCCTTTCGATTGCACCGTCCCCACCCGGTGCATATCATGACGGCCAGAGGCAAAGACCCCGATGCGTCCTTATATAGAGGTCCCTGCACGGATCGCGATCGACCTGTCGGGAATCGGCATGACGGACGACATCTTCGTGCGGATTTGTCGCGACAATCCCGAACTCGACTTCGAGCTGACGGCGTCGGGTGAGCTCGTCGTCGTGACGCCGACAGGGTCGAAGTCCGGCCATCGCGAGGCCCAGATCATTTTTCGACTTCAGGAATGGTCCCAGCGGGAGGGCACGGGAATTGTGTTCAGCTCGAACGCGTTGTTCACGCTACCGAACGGCGCGAAGCGGATGCCCGACGCCGCGTGGATCCGCCGGGAGCGCTGGGACCAACTGTCTCTCGACGCCCAGGAAGGCTTCGCCCCGATCGCGCCGGACTTCGTCGTCGAATTGCGCTCACCGTGGGACGGCGTTTCCGATCTTCAGGAGAAGATGCGCGAATACGCGGCGAACGGCGTTCGGCTGGGGTGGCTCCTCGATCCGTTCGCTCGCGAAGCATGGGTCTACCGGCCCGGAGCGGAGGCTGCGCACGTTGGCGATCCGCAATGGCTGGACGGTGGGGACGTTCTGCCGGGCTTCCGGTTCGACTTCTCCGAGATCGCCTCGTCGGCCTGAAGCCCGGCCGGGCCCGGCCTTGCTTACGGCGCGCGCTCAATCCGGAGGACCAGCCCGGGATTCTCGTCGGTGAGCACGTACAACAGGCCGTCGGGCCCCTCGCGGACGTCGCGGATCCGCTGCCGCATCTGGTTCAGGATCGGTTCCCGGTTGATCGCGTAACCGGCATCGTTGAAGGCGATGCGCTCGACGTGTCCGGTCCAACGGATCCGCCCGGCCATCATCGAACCGACGAAAGCGTTCCCCTGCCATGCCGGAAAAACATCGCCCGCGTAGAAACTCAGGCCCGAAACGGCGATCGACGGAACCCAATACAGGAACGGCGGCTCGAACCCGGGGAGCGACGTTTCCCCCGATTCCGTGATCGGTGTTCCGTCGTAGTCGGTCCCGTACGAGACGACGGGCCACCCGTAGTTCGCGCCTGCCACCAGCACGTTGATCTCGTCCCCGCCGAGCGGTCCATGCTCGTTCTCCCAGATCTGTCCCGTTTCCGGATGCACCGCCAATCCTTGCGGGCTCCGGTGCCCCAGCGTGTAGATCTCCGGAAGAAACCCGGATTCCCCGACGAACGGGTTGTCGTCCGGCGCCGTCCCGTCGGGCCGGAGGCGAAGCACTTTTCCGCCGTGGTCCATCGGATCCTGCGCGCGCTCCTGTTCCTGCCGCTCGCCGATCGTGACATAGAGGTTGCCGTCAGGACCGAACACCATCCGGCCGCCGAAGTTCGTCGCCGACGCGCTTCGCGTGTTGGCAACGAAGATGTCTTCGACGCCGAAAAGCGCTTCCCCGTCGAATCGGCCGCGCGCGATGGCCGTCGTCGAGGCGTTCTCTTCGGTAGGTTTCGAATAGCTCAGGTAGATCATCCCATTCGTTTCAAAACCGGGATCGAGCGCGACATCGAGCAAGCCGCCCAGGATCGTGTTCCGAATCTCAGGGACTCCGGATACCGGATCCGGATCGAGCACCCCGTCCCGGATGATGCGCAACCGTCCCGCGCGTTCGGTCACGAGCGTATCTCCGTTCGGGAGAAACACCAGGCTCCACGGGTTCACCAATCCCGAAGCCACCTCGACGACGCGGATCGTATAGTCCGACGTCTCGTAGATCTGGGGAAAGTCGGGCGGAGGCGGCGAGGCACGGTCCTGGGCCAACACCGGCTGAAAGACGAACACGCCGCCGATCGTGAACATCGCAATTCCTTTGACGAGCCTGACGACTTCGAGCGGAGCGATCGTGATCCTCACCATTCGAGAATCATACACACGATCTTTATGTCATCCGAGCGTCGCCCCAAGCGGCGCCGGTGACGACCCCTTCGATCCGCTACGCGTCTCGAAGGGCCTCGGCCGAATCAACACGGAGGACTCGCCGGGCCGGGCCCGCCACGGCGATGATACCGACCAACACCATGAAAGCCGCGGTGGCGGAAAAGGCCGTGGCGGAAACGTTGTCGTTTGCCAGAGAAACGTCGATCCGCCATGCGAGCAGGACACCAACGACGGCTCCACCCAGAACAGGGGCCAGGTTCCGGCGAAATGCCTCCCGAACCCGCCGGGAAGGCGGCGCTCCCATTGCCGAGCGAATTCCGATCTCTCGATGTCGTCGTGCGGCGGCGAAGGCGACGATGTATCGGCGGAGCTCGAAATCATTCCGTACGCTGCGTGACGATACGGCCTTCGGTGGCCTCGTCGACAAGGCCTGGCACGGCAGGCTGTACTTTCCCTCAGCGCAACGGAAGGCTCATCAACCGGCCGGTCTCGTCGCGGGTCGTTACGGTGCCGGAGGTTTCCTCTCGACCCGTGTTCACGAGCATGAACTCGCTCGTCCAACCCCGGCCGTCGACCAAACCGAACACGGTCCGGCCACGCGCTTCCGGCGCGAACGCCGGAAGCCGCGTCATTATGGGTTCGCTCCGCAGGTTGATCGTCTCCTGAACCGCGTGGATGGCGATCGGGACGTCGCTGAACACGTACAACGTGCCGTTGAACTGCCCGACGTTGAACAGCTCGACCAGCGAGAACTCTTTCTGGCTCCGTTCGGGCACTATGATTTCGTAGCGGTCGCTTTCCGCGCCATCCAGACCGAAGAGCACGAAACGCAGACCAGCGCCGATCGGACTGGGATTGACGACGGTGAAACGCGCATCGATCGTTCCATGTCGCACGGGTGTCGGGAACGTGTTGACGGGGATCCAAGATCTCTGGACGGGCGTCGCAGGACCGGCCGCGGTGCGCGATATCTCGATGTTTCCATCGGACAACACGATTTCGGCCGCGACCAGCGGCGCGGCTTCATCGCCGGGCGTGACAACGGCATAACTGGAGCGCGCCCGTACCGGCAGACCATCGGTCTCATACGTGAACGTCCCCCGCGCCGGAATGCGGTAGACCGTGTCCGCAGGGGATGCGGCGCCGCCGTTCGAAAGAAAGAATTCGATCCTTCCTTCGAGCGATTCGTCGGTTGGGTTCACCAATGTGATCCGCGTCCGGTAGCCCGCGCCGTTCAGGACCTTTCCAACGATCAAGCCCCTCTCGGAAGACAGCAGAGGCGCCTCGGAGATGATGGGTTCACCCCGGACATTGGTGGTGACCGAAAGCGCGGCCACCGCCACGGGGACGTCGCTTTGGATTTCCGCCACGCCCCGGAACGCCGAGGCGCCGGGAACGAGGTCACTGGATCGAACGCGGCGGTGTCCGCGCGGATCGACGGACAGCCCTCCGCTTGCAGCGACCTCGCCACTCTCGTCGCGCAACGTGAATGAGAGGCGGGCCGTTTCCGCCGCCGGGTTGGAGACGAGAAACTCGGTCTCTTCCCCGCTTGCGGTGGACGTGAGGACGAGGAACTCCCTCGCCAGCGGCACCGCCTCGATGGCGGTCTCGCTGATCAGCGTCCGGCTCTCGCGGGTCGATGCCGGATCGAGCCGCGCGTCGGTAACACTGTAGACCACGGCAGCCGCCGTCTCGATGTCCGCCTCGAACGACCCGAACCGCTGGGGCACGGGGGCGGCGACGCTCGGGTCGATGGTCGAGTAGGTCTCGGCCGCGTCCGGACGGAGGGAAATTTCCCGTTCCGACCGCGCAAAATCAAAAACCATCACTCGCGCCCAGAACGAGTCCGTCGCATAGAGGCGCTGGTGTTCGCTGTCGAACGCGATGCCGCGCACGTCGGCCAGTTCGTCCTGGCGGCCCCTTCCCGGATTGCGCGTGACGAAATCCGGCTGGCCCAGGACGAATCGGGCGGCCATCCCCGATTCGAGCGTTGTCGGCGCGGCGTCAAAGACCAGGACGCGGTCGTTTCCCTTGTCGCTCACGATCACCCGGTCGTTCGCGGTGTCGTATGCGAGACCGTCCGGCCACCGGAGCACGCGGCGTCCCTCGTCTTCGGTCACCGGCTCGGTATCGAGCCGGACGCCACGCGAGGAGGTGAAATCCGGCTGCCCCAGAACGGCGATCGCATCCATTCCGTTCGTGAGCTGTTCCGGCGCCGCGTTGAACACGAGCACGCGGTGGCTCAACGGATCGGCCACGAACAGCCTCTCGTGGTTCGGATCGAACACGAGGTCGCCTGCCATCGTCGAAAACGTGTTCCGTGTCACGGGTCCCGGGGCCGTGTCGTCGTTTCCTTCGGCGCGGTCGGTCAAAACGGAACGGCCGGAAGCGAAGTCCGGCTTTCCGAGCACGGCGATGGCGGGAGCGCCGTTCCGGAGCATCCCCGGGGAGATGTCGAAGACCATTACCCGGTAGTTCGGCCCGTCGGAGACGAACAACCGCTGGCCTTCGGAATCGACCGTCAATCCCATCGCCCGGGGGTTGCTCGACGTAATTCCGTAGCTCCCGATTTCGACATCGAAGTTCAAGGACGTCGCGGTCATTCCCGGCGCGGACGAAGTGAAGTCGGGCTGGCCGAGAACGGCGATGGCTTCCGGGAAGTTGGCGAGAGTTTCCGGATCCGCGTCGAAGACGAGGACGCGGTTGTAATACCCGTCCCCGACAAACAGCAGCTTCCGGACGGGGTCATAGGCCACGGCTCCGGGGATCCGGAACGTGCGGGAAGTCGGGCCCGGGATCGTGGCGCTGTTGAAGTCCGGCTGGCCGATGACGGCCATCGCCCGCCGGTCGAGCAACTGATTCTGGGGGTCCAGCGGCCAGACCAGGACGCGGTGGTTGTATTGGTCGATGGTGAACAACCGGTGGTCCACCGGATCCAGGGCGACGGCGCGGGGGTAGTGGCTCCGGTCGTCGACCCGGTCGTTGGCCGCCCTGGACGTGAACGACGGGTTGCCTTCGTCGTCGACGTGGCCGATGACGTCCACCATCCGGCCGCCCGCGAGCGAGTCGCCCGCCCCGGAAATGTCGAATACGCCGACGCGGTTCCCCGCCCAATATCCCTCCGAGACGTAGAGCAGTTGGTTTTCGGCCGAGATCGATCCCCCGGTGATGCGGGGGCCGTAGGTCTTCGATTGCGCCAGCTCGGGCGAAAACGTCAGCCGGTCTTCGGTGACCGTCTCGTAGTCCGGCTGGCCGATCACGCCGATGGGCTCCGGGAAGTTCGACATCCGGTCGGGAGCCACGTCGTAAACAAGGATCCGGTTGTTGTCCGCGTCCGAGATCAGCAGACGCCCGGTCGCGTCGTCGTAGGACATGCTGGCTGGCGCGATCGCGGTATCCGATGCCGGAGGGTTGCGGCTGACGAAATCCGGCTGGCCGAGAACGGCGACGGCCTCCGGGTTCGTCCGGAAGCGGTCCGGATGGACGTCGAACACGAGAATCCGGTTGTTTCCGCTGTCGCTGACGAACAGGCGCTGGCTCACCGTGTCGAGCGCGGTGCTGCCCGGCCGCGAGAGGGCACCGGGTCCGATTCCGGGAACACGCGACTGGAAATCCCGCTGTCCGATGACGGCAACCGCATCCGGGTCGATCTCCAGGCGATCCGGGTGGATATCGAAGACCAGAATCCGGTTGTTCGGCCCGTCGGTGACGAACAGGCGCTGGTTTTCGCTGTCGACCATCACGCTGGCCGACTGCACCCGGTTGGGGCCGATGCCGGTTTCCCGCGTCTCGAAGTCGGGAGCACCGATCACACCGATGGCTTCCGCGCCGGTTTCGATGCGGTCCGGGTGGATGTCGAACACCATGATCCGGAGCCCCGGACCCCAGGAATTCACCGTGCGGTCGACGGCGAACAGTCGTTGGAAGCGCTCGTCGACGGCGGGCGACGTGCTGAAAGGGAGCGTGTCGCTAGCGACGTCCCCGGATGACGCCCGGCGGCCGTAGGTCGAATCATGACCCAGAACGTAGTCGGCCGTGCGGCGCAGGGGAAGTCCGTTCTCGTCGAGCTGGAAGATCGTGATGTTGCCATTGCCCTGACCAGGGACAATGAGGCGGCGCGTGGAGTGATCCAGCACCGGGGCGCCGGGTCACCACACCGAGTGCGCGTTCGGGCCTCCGTTGGTCACACCACCCATGAAGGTCGGGTTCCCCTCGAGGTCGACTGACCCCAGGACCTCGGTGGCGGGCTGCCCGTTCTGCTGGGCGAAGATCGGCGCGGCGAATGCGGCCATAAAGACAAACGCAAAGGCTGAATTTTTCATCACTGTTCCCCGTCTCTAACTCGCTTCCCCGATCGCGTGAACCGACAGGATCGAATCCACGATTTCGCCGCGAATGATCACGCGGAAGCCGCTTTGCTTTTCGGTGTTCTGGAGCAGGGCGCGCGCGAGCAGCTCGCCGCGCCGATCGAGTTTGACGATGTCGTCCTCGTCGATGACGAGGTAGTACCCGGACAGGAAACAGATGGGCAGCATCGCGCAGTCGATGGAGTGCTCGTCGGCATAGGGCAGCCACTCGGGCTGCCGTGTGGCGCACTGTTCGTTGAGGAGGACGCCCCGAAAGAGCCCCGGTTCGGAGGCCTCGGGCGTCTGCCCCGACACCGCCAGCCACGCCCAAAGCGTCACCGCCAGGAATGAGTAAAGGTTCATTCGTTGACCTTCATACCAAGAATCTGGCCGTAAGCGGAAGAGATTACGTAGAGGCACCGGTTGACCGCATCGAAAACCAGATCCTCGGGATATTCGAAGGCCGGATACGACCCGAGCGGATCGAGACCGCCCTGGACACGATAGGCATGGACGTCGGCCGTCTCGCGCCCGGCCACGAACAGGATCCCGTCCGTGGCGTCATAAGCGAGCGCGCCGGGAAACGGGGCGGTGCGGCCGAGGCCCCCCAGCTCGTCATGGCGATCCTCGACGCCTTCGAACGCCGCCGTCGCCGCGAGTTCCAGTTGTCCGAAGTCGCCCACATCGAGAGCCAGAATCCGGTTGGCGGCGCCCTGGGTGGCGAAGAGCATCGCCCCGGAAGGATGCGCGATCAGCTCCTCGGCCGGAGCCTGCATCAGGTACCTCGATACCGACCGCACGGCGCCGTCGTCGCCGATCCGGAACGTTTCGATCAGTGGACGGCGTTCGTCGGCAACGAAGAGAAAGCGCCCCGACCCGTCGACCGTTATCGCTCCCGGATCGCCGCCGACCTCCAGCGTGTCGACCCACTCGAGACCCGTTTCGGTTTCACCGAATACGGAGATCGTTCCGCCGAACACGTTGCTGACAAACACGCCGCCGCGCGTCGCCGCCACATCGACCAGCCCCTGCCCCGTCATGTAACCCGCCACCTCATCGATGGAACCGAATCCGACATCGAAG
>CAZTTI010000217.1:0-3317 GCA_964615925.1 uncultured Solibacteraceae bacterium | reverse complement strand
CAGGGCCCGGCGGCGGCCGAGTCGGACCTCGAAAACCGCTGGCACTACCTCGAGACCGTCGACCGTTACCTGGAACTGTCGGCGGACACACGCGACGTCTACGAAGGATTCGCCGAGGGCGTCAACCGCTACGTGACTCTTCATCCGGACGAGTTTCCCGCCTGGATGGCGCCCGACTTCACGGGATACGACGTCGCGTCCCTGTACATGTACCGCGTCCAGGACGCGGAGACCCGCCGGTGGCGGCGGAGGATCGAGCAAGCAGGCCTTCCCGATCGCGACGTTGCAGGGTCGAGCGCCTGGGCCCTCGCCCCGAGCCGCACCGCGTCCGGAGCGGCCATCCTGATGAGGAATCCCCATCTGTCCTGGGGCGCGGGGTATTGGGAAGCCCATGTCGTCGTTCCGGGACGGCTTGATTTCTACGGCGACTTCCGAATCGGCGGCCCACTCGGCATCATCGGCGGATTCAACCGCGATCTCGGGTTTGCAACGACCAACAACGAAGTCGACAACGCCGAAGTCTATGCACTCGAGCTGGATCCGGATGCACCAGACCGCTACATCATCGACGGCGTGTCCACCCCGATCGACGTCGAAATCGTGACCATCGAGTATTCCGATGGTGAACAACTTCGGGAGAGCTCACGCGAAAGGCTCTTCACGAAACTCGGTCCGGCGATCGCGCGATCCGAGGAGCACGTGTATGTCCTCAAGAGCGCCGAGGATGGCGAGATGCATTCCGGCGAGCAGTTCCTGAGGTTGATGGAGGCCAGGAACTTCGAGGAGTGGACCGACGCGATGCGGATGCGCGCGCATCCGGGCTCGAACTTCATCTACGCCGACCGCGACGGCAACATTTTCTACATCTGGTACGGCGCCATTCCCGAACGGCCCCATCCCACGGCTGAGAACGGCGTGACGCCCATCACCCGGACCGTACAGGCCTGGACCCGGCTCCACGACCTGGAGTCGCTCCCGCAGGTTCTGAATCCGGAAAGCGGCTACGTGCGCGACGAGAACAACGGCCCGTGGCTCGTGAACCTCGACACGCCGATCGATCCCGCCGGCTACCCGAGGTACTTCGAACCCGAAGAGTTCAGCCTCCGCAGCCAGCACTCCTTGATGTTGCTCGCGAACGACGCGACCTTCTCTCTGGAAGACGTCGTCGCCATGAAACACAGCGACCGCATGTTGCTGGCCGACCGCGTAAAGGACGGCCTGATCGAGGCCCTCCAGCAGGCCGAGAGCGAAGACCGCCTGGAGAACACCGTCGATATGCCCGTCCGCGCGGCCATGACGGTCCTCTCGACGTGGGACAACACGGCCGGGGCGGAAAGCCGCGGGAGCGTGCTGTTCGAGGAGTGGTGGCGGATCTACTCCCGAATGGCCGGCGGTGAAGAAGCGGCCTTCGCCGAGCTATGGACGCGGGAACGCCCGACTGAAACGCCTCGCGGTCTGGCCGATGCCGAACACGCGGTCGCGGCGTTCCACACCGCCGTTGGAAACGTGGTTCGCGAATACGGCCGCATCGACGTGGCATGGGGCGCGGTTCACCGCGTCCGCCGCGGCACGGTCGATGCCCCGGTGAGCGGGTGCGCGGGCGACCTGGGCTGTTTCAGGGTCTTGAACTTCGACGAGGAACCCGATGGGACGCGCGCCGTCGACGGCGGAGACGGATGGGTGTTGGCGGTCGAGTTCACCGATCCGCCGCGGGCGTATTCCGTTCTCGGCTACGGCCAGAGCTCGAAGCCGGACTCGCCGCATTTCGACGACCAGGCGCGAATGTTTGCCGACGGCGAAATGAAGCCGGTGGCGTTTACGCGCGACGAAGTCGAAAGACAGGCCATCCGGCGGTACCGGCCAGGACTGGAGTGATCGTGAAGATTCGTTTGGCCGACAGGGGGATCCCGGGTACATTACAAAGATCCGGAACGATCCGGATGGAACTCTGATGAAACGGAATATCCGACCCGTCGCCGTCGCGAGCATCATCATGGCCTCCGCCATGATGATGCGGTCGTGCGGACGGGCATTCCGCTTCTAGAAACCTCAAACGCCCGTTCATTCGATGAGCGGGCTTCCTTCCTCGAAGCTTTTCACGAATCCCGCTCCTCGAACGCTCGGCTCATGCCGGTCCGGACCGGCAAAGGACCTGGTGTTCAATGACGCCCGATGACACACTCGACAGGACAACGAAGCGCCGCCCCGAGCGGTTCGCCCTCGGATACGAACTGATCGGCAACGTGCTCCGAATCGCGCCGCGGTCGGTGCTTCTCGCGGAAGCTCAGGCAGAACGCGAGCTCGATCGGACACGGGCGTTGGAAGGCCCGATCGAGACGCACGTGCTTGTCCTGAACTACGCGAACGCGGAGGCCACGAACGCCATCATCGAGACACTGCTCTCGGAACGCGGCTCGAGCATGGTCGATCCTCGCCGGAATGCCCTGATCGTCACCGACGTCGCGGACCGCCTCGCCCGGATCGGCACGTCGGTCGGACCCTAATCCCCGACCGCCGCCCCGAGATGGTACGCGGTGTGGGCGATGGTGGAAAGCGCCCCGGCGGCAGCGAGATCGTCCCACTCTGTGCGCCGGGCGAGAGCATTCTGCCACGCGTCGGCCTTGGTTTTGAGGTCGGCAAGCAGCGCCCGCCACTCCGTATCCGAGGCGGATGTGCGCTTCCAGTTCGCACTCCAATCGGCATCGGCCCAGGGATTTTCCTCGCCCTCGATCCATCGCACGAGAAGCGAGAGCCCGAAGTGGACGTGGTCCACGTGCGCAACGATCGGGGGCTTTCCCGGAATCGACGCCGTCGACGCCTGCTTCGCGGTGACCCTCTCGAGTTGCCGATGAAATCCCGGATCCCCGGGATTCAAGACGTACGCCTCGTCACCCGGGGCGCCGTCGAAGATCTCGACGAGCAGCTTCAACACCGCTCGATGAAAGACGCTTTCGGCTCGCTGCATGGACCTCTCCGACGCGTTATTCCACAGGGAGAAACTCCAGCCGAACGGGACGACCCGCCACGCCCGCGGTCGCTCCATCCGGATCGAAGATCATCCTCACCGGCCGGGAGGGATCGATCGGGCCGCATTGGATCGAATCGAGCGTCGTCGCCGAGTAGCTGACCATCTCGACGCCGGTGGGGTCGGCGGTCTCGAAAACCTGTTCGGAATCGGGGTCGGACACCGTGATCCGGACGCCGTCGCCCGAGCAGTCCAACAAGGTCAGATCGCCGGTGAACACCAACATGCCCTCCGGGACAGGAGCGAGCATCAACCGTGGCGAATCCGAAAGTACCGAATCCGTGGAAGCGCC
>CAZTTI010000216.1:0-2944 GCA_964615925.1 uncultured Solibacteraceae bacterium | reverse complement strand
ACTGGCCTGGCTCGATCCGCATGCCAAACCGTTTCGCCGCTGGCGTCACGAACCGGCGAACGAACACAGCCTCGGCACGAATGCCGTCTCCTCGATCTACGCCGAGAACGATCACGTCCTCTGGGTCGGAACCTTCGGCGCGGGAGTCGATCGGATCGACCGATCGACCGGACTCGTCACGCACTTCAGGCACGACCCGAAGGATCCGAATTCGGTCCCCGACGATGTCGTCTGGAAGATCCTCCCCGATCGCCGGGAAGGCCTCTGGGTGGCGACAAACCGCGGAATCGCGCGTCTCGATCCCCGAACGGGGCGTTTTCGGACCGTTCGCGCGCTCCCTCTCGGCGTCTCCGCCGTCTGGGACATCGCCGTCGACCTCGACGGCCGCATCTGGGGAAGCGGGAATGGGCTTCACTCCTACGATCCGCGCACCGGGGAGGCTCACCGTGACCTCGACCCCGGGCGATTGTCGAAGCCCACCGAGGTCCATGCCATCGCCGTTCTCGAGGATGGATCGTTCTGGGCAGGCCTCGGAACCGAGGGGCTGCTGCTGCGCGTCGATCCCCGGACTGGCCAGGCCCGGAGTCATCCGCTGCGGGCAGCGGAGAAACTGCTTCGGAGCGAGGGGATCTGGGCGATCCGAGGCGACGCCGGTGGACGCCTCTGGATCGGTCATGGCCGCGGTCTGAGTCGCTTCGATCCCTCCACCGGCCGCTTCGACCACTGGTTCGAATCGGACGGACTCCCGGGCTCGATCGTCTACAGCGTCGAGCTGGATGGCGAAGGTCGGGCCTGGCTGGGAACGAACCGCGGTCTGGTGCGATTCGACGAGCGCAGTCCGGCCGGCGGGCGGTTCCGTGTCTACGACACCCATGACGGAATTGCCAGCATGGAGTTCAATCGCAATGCCTCGTACCGGGCTTCCAACGGCGAGATGTTCTTCGGTGGAATCGGAGGGATGACCAGCTTCCGTCCGGGTGAGATCGCGGATGACCGCCGTATTCCATCGATCGCGCTGACCGCGATCGAGATCCTGGGCTCCTCTCCGAGGACGCTGAAACCTCACGGTCTGCAGAATCTGACTCTCGGGTTCGGTGACAGCCCGATCACGTTCGCGTTCGCGTCGCTGACGTACACCAACGTCGCGCAGAGTCTGTACCGCTACCGTCTCGAGGGTTTCGATCAGGGATGGATCGACGGAGGGAACCGCCGGTTCGCCCGTTACACGAACATCCCGCCGGGGCGCTACCTGTTCCGGGTGACCGCATCGAATCAGGACGGCGTGTGGAACGAAATGGGACTGACGCTGCCGGTGACGATCCTTCCACCGTTCTGGCAGACATGGTGGTTTCGGTCTCTCACGATCGCGGCACTCGGTTCACTCCTCTACTCCCTCCACCGCTTCCGTTTGTCGAAGGCGATCGAGATCGAGCGTCTGCGGCTGCGCATCGCCGGCGATCTGCACGATGATCTGAGCAGTGAGCTCTCCGGCATGTCGATCATGGCGGAGCTGATCCGGCGAAGGGAGGGCCTCGGCCGCGAGGAGCGCGAACGGCTTGACGAGCTTCGCCGCAAGGCGATCGAGATGGCGGACTCGACCCGCGACACGGCGTGGGGAATCCATCCCGAGCACGACAACATCGGGGCGATGGTCCGCCGGATGCGGGCGACCGCCGAAACACTCCTGGCGGACATTCCCTACACGTTCGAAGCGCGGGCCGTCGATTCCGACCTCCCGATACCGATGTCCGAGAGGCGAAACCTGCACCTCATCTTCAAAGAGGTGCTCCACAACGTGCGCCGCCATGCCACGGCGAACCGCGTGGACATCGTGCTCGAGCGGCCGGCCGGCGGCGGACTGCGACTGACCGTAACCGACGACGGCCGTGGGTTCGATCCTGCCGCGGTGGCCGAGGGGGACGGCCTTCGGAACATCCGCCGGCGCGCCGCCCACATCGGAGCGCTGGTCGAGATCGGCAGCGGGGAGAACGGTGGGGTGCGGGTCACGGTCCGCTCGGCGGTGAAACGAGGGAGATGGCGAAAACTCGTGATGGCGTGGCGGCACCATCCGTGAGATGCAGAGCCTTCGAGAATTCGTCATGAGCCGCCTCGACCCCACCGCCGTCTGGATCGTCGAAGACAACCGGACGTTCCGGCAGAATCTGGCCGTGCTCGTCGATCAGGATCGGGAGATGCGCTGCCCTGTTTCCGTCGAGTCGTGCGAGGAAGCGATCGAGGCGCTCGACGAAAAACCTCCTCCCGACATCGTTCTGATGGACATCGGCCTGCCGGGGATGGACGGCATCGACGGCACGCGCGAGATCCGGGCCCGCGCCCCATCGACCCGCGTGATCATGCTGACGGTGCAGGAGGAGGACGAGAAGGTCTTTCGCGCGGTCTGCGCCGGAGCTACGGGATATCTGCTCAAGCCGCTGCCGAGCGAGAAGATCCTGGAGGCCATCCGGCTGGTCCGCGAGGGAGCCGCACCGATCAACGCGTACATCGCCAGAAAAGTGCTGGCGATGTTCTCCCGCTTCACCGTCACGCCGTCGGAGGCGCCGTCCTATGGCCTCACACCGCGGGAAAAGGAGATCCTTTCGCTGCTCGTCGATGGAGCGACGATGAAAACCATCGCCGCCCACTGCTGCCTGAGCTACCACACGATCGACACCCACCTGCGAAACATCTACGAGAAGCTGCACGTCCATTCGCGCAGCTCTGCGGTGGCGAAGGCGATCCGGGAAGGGCTGTTGTGAGCAGCCCACCAATGCGCTCTCCATCACGGTGAATAAACCGGACCCGCGGCCGGTTTGACCCCGGTGCCCGCCCTTGACGGCGCCCGGGTGCTTTGTTACCTTCCGGCGCCTTTCACGAGGTGCCCCGAGTGTTCCGGCATAGCTCAGTTGGTAGAGCAGCGGACTGTTAATCCGCGGGTCGTAGGTTC
>CAZTTI010000215.1:0-5945 GCA_964615925.1 uncultured Solibacteraceae bacterium | reverse complement strand
GGCTCGGGAGCGCGGGGTGGCTCGGGAGCGCGGGGTGGCTCGGGAGCGCGGGGTGGCTCCGGGGCGCGGCGTCGGGCGTCAGCCGCTGACGACCGACCGGCTGCTGACCTTGGAAGCGATCTTGGAGTTGATCTTGGCGGGCTTGTGGACCCGCTTCTCCGGCTGGAGTTTCGCGAGCTGCTTGCCGCCGTTGGCATGGAACCGGTAATAGCCCTCGAAGAAGTGATACCGGAGGGCGTAGTGGTAGTGCGAGCTGAGCAGGGTGGTGACCGGACCCCGGTCACGGCGGGCCCCGAGCGCCAACAGCCGCCGCGAAACCGGTTCGAGCAACGGCGAAAACGTCCCGTATGCCGAATGCAGGGGACGCATCCACTTCATGCGCCGCCGGTTCTGGAAGAACCGGACCTGGAGCTCGGGATGAAGCTCCAGCATCAATCCGAAGGAGTACCCCGCCTGGTGACAGCGGCTGGCGAACTGGGGGAACGTCGGGGAGTAGTGATGTGTTCCGATCGCATCGGGCCCCGGAACCATCCGGGAACCGATCCGTTCCAAACGGTATCCCAGTTCGATGTCCTCCATCCCATACACGGAAAAACGCTCGTCGAAACCGCCGGCGGTATTGAGCAGATCGCGCGGCGTGGAGACGTTTCCCGTGTGGTAACAGGAGAAGTCCATCTTTCCCTTTCCCGCATCGTACGGATTGTAGATGCGCCGGTCGCGAAGGTACCGAAGGAACGGATCGCGCGTGGACTCCCATTCGGTTCGAATCGTTCCGATGACGGACGCATCGGAATACGTTTCGTGCACGCGGATGTGGCCTTCGATCAAATCCGGATCGGACTCGATGTCATCGTCGATGAACAACACGATGTCGCCGTCGGCGGCAACCATGCCCGCATTGCGCGTCGGCGCCGCGCCGGGACGCATTTCGCGCGTGTAACGCAAATTGGAGTATTCGGCGGCCTTTTCACGGAGAACAGCCGTTGTGTGGTCGGTCGAGTTGTTGTCGACCACGATGACTTCATACCTGTCGCGGGAGATCGTCTGGGTTTCGATCGCATCGATGGTCCGCGAAAGCAGGTGAGCCCGATTCAGCGTCGGAATGACAACGGATATGGTGTGCACTAATTCAGAACCTGGAGGATTGGAATGTGATTATTCGGCTCTCTGGTCGTTCAGCGTATGGCGTCGTGCCGATCGGTCACCGAGTAGGACCCCCTGATCCGTCAAAGCGTCTAATTTCTCGGCATTTACTCTGCCAATGACGTCTCGCCAAACCGAATCCACGGATGCTTCCGATCCCCCCAGGCTCTTCGGCTAGTCCGCAAGTATGGAATATAGCGAATGTGATCCATGAACGCAATTACGAATAAAGCCTTACTGCTCAATGAATAACGTCGGGACATGAATCGTTTCAAGAGGAAAGATCGGAGGACGCCCCGATCGTCCGGACCGCAGTACCGATGATAAAGGAAAAGAGAATTCCTAAAGCTCAAGTAATTCTCCAGGGTCCGCCGCCGGGGATCCGCTTCCCGGCGGGCGTGACCCGCAAGGTGGTCGACAACCGCACGGGGCTCGAAAACACACTTCCATCCTGACAACCAGAGCCGCCAACCGAGGTCGATGTCTTCACAGTACATGAAGAACTTCGTGTCGAATCGACCCACGTGGT
This sequence comes from uncultured Solibacteraceae bacterium, assembly GCA_964615925.1. Classification (GTDB taxonomy): domain Bacteria; phylum Acidobacteriota; class Terriglobia; order 20CM-2-55-15; family 20CM-2-55-15; genus JAJEDW01. Next base: position 4,273 of record CAZTTI010000215.1, on the reverse strand, counting down.
CGAAGGCTCGCTTGCGAACGAGCACCAAGGCTCCCGAACACCATGTGGTCTCGCCGGATCCGGGATCGTAGGCCTTTGGATGGGCCTCGGGGAACTGGCGGGCCTCGACGAGGGCGATCTTCTCATCGGCCCGGACTCGATTCAGGAGGCGTTCGAAGCAATCCGGGTGCGGGCGGGCGTCGGAGTTCAGGACGAAAAAGAAATCGCCTTCGACCTGCTCGGAAAGCAGATTGATCCCTTCCGCGAATCCGTGGTTCCGGTGCGAACGGAAGAGCCGGACCGGGTAGTCGAGCCTCGAGAGCCATCTCTGAAGGGCGTCCGCCGTGCCATCGGTCGAACCGTTGTCCAGCAGGAATAGGGAAAATGGAGTGCGGACGGCGCCGAGACTCTGGAAGAACCCGTCGACGAGACCGGATCCGTTGTGGAACAGCGCGAGAACCGGAACGGTGGACTCTGCCGCCACGAATCAACCCACGGCCACGCGTTTCGCGCTCAGGTAGAGGGCCAGCCCCTCTTTCCAGTCCCTCATCACGTTCAGCCCCAGATCCTGGAGGCGCGCATTCTCGAGAACCGAATACGCGGGCCGAACTGCCGGGCTGCCGAGATCGGAGGTCGTGATGGCGGAGAGGTCCGCCCTGATGCCGGACTGGTCGAAGATCTCCCTCGCGAACTCGAACCAGGAGCACTGTCCTTCCGCGCTGGCATGAACGAGCCCCTCAAGCCCCCCCTCGATCATCACACGCACCTGATCGGCCAGATTTCCAGTCCATGTGGGCGTTACGAACTGATCGTCGACCACCCGAATCGATTCGCCCGCGCGCGCTTTTCCGAGCATCGTTTCGACGAAGTTGCCGCCCTTGCCCGAGCTCCCGGCAAGGCCGTAGAGACCCGAGGTCCGGACGACGAGGTGCTTGCGGGCCACGTCCCGGACCATCCACTCCCCGGCCAACTTCGAGCGGGCGTAGACGCTGCGGGGATCGGGGACCGCGGTCTCTGGAAGAGGCCCGCTTCCGTCTCCCCAGAGGACGAAGTCGGTACTGAAATGCACCAACCGGGCCCGGAGACGGTTGGACGCAAGAGAGATCTCGAACGGAACGACGGCATTCATGCGGAAAGCATCCATCGCGCGCGACTCGCAAAGATCCACCTGGTGGAAAGCCGTCGTGTTGACGATCACATCGGGCCGGGCCCCGGAGAGAAGCGTCGCCAGCCGGTTCGTGTCGGACACGTCGCAGGTGGCGCGCGTCGACCGGATCAATTCGTGGTGGGCGAGCGCCGCCGTCAGATCCGAGCCCAACTGGCCATTGGCGCCTAGCAGAACGATTCGCATCGGGTGCAGCCGTCCGCCGAACGGTCGTCCGTCTCTGTCGTCGGACACGTCCCTGTGGTCAGATCCGGTGGCGGACGTCATCGATGATACCATCCGTACGGCCATGACCGGAGACACTCGGTTCGCATGATCCGACGCGCCGCATCCGCCGCGTCGTCCCTGCTCCGGCGCCTGTACGACTGGGTATTGGCATGGGCGGACAGCCCGTACAGTTCGTGGGCGTTGTTTGCGATCGCATTCGCGGAGTCATCGTTCTTTCCGGTTCCACCCGACATCCTGCTGATTGCCCTGGCGGTGTCGATTCCGGCCCGGGCGTTCCGTTATGCGGCCATCGCGACGGCCGGTTCGGTGCTCGGTGGGATGCTCGGCTACCTGATCGGACACCAGTTCTTCGACCTCATCGGCGAACGCATCGTTCGCATGTATTCGGCCGAGGGACAATACGAACAGATCGCGTCGCTCTACCGGACCTACGACGCGTTTGCCGTCGCGGTGGCCGGCCTCACCCCGATCCCCTACAAAGTGGCGACGATCACCGCGGGCTTTTTCGGGGTGGACCCGGTCCGTTTCGTCCTCGCGTCGCTGGGTAGCCGCGCCGCCCGTTTCTTTCTCGTCGGCGGGTTGATCTGGGCGTTCGGCCCTCAGGTCAAGGCCTTCATCGACAAGTATTTCGACCTCCTGTCGATCCTCTTTCTCATCCTTCTCGTGGGTGGGTTCCTCGTGATCGGCCTGCTTTCGTAGTCCCACTCGCGATCGGTCGGGTGCTCTTGTAAGTCCCATTCGGCGGCGTGTATCCTGTGGGGTTGCTCGATCACCCGGTCGCTCGACCGGAACCACCAACACGGAGGCACGTTTCCATGGCAGCTATCGTCGGCGCTCCTGCACCCGCCTTCTCGGGGCAGGCTTACCACAACGGAGAGTTCAAGCAGGTTGATTACAAGGGCGGGGCCCTCAAGATCGGGGACGAGGAGATCCGGAACAAGAAGGTCGTCCTCTTCTTCTACCCCCTCGATTTCACCTTCGTATGTCCCACCGAGATCCTCGCGTTTTCCGATTCACTCGATGAGTTCGAGAAGCGGAATACGGTCGTCATCGCTGCGTCGATCGATTCCCATTTCAGCCACTACGGATGGGCCAACACGCCGCGCGCGAAGGGCGGTATCGAGGGCGTGCGCTATCCGATCCTCTCCGACATCAACAAGACCGCGGCACGCGACTACGGAGTGCTCAAGGAAGGATTCGAGGTCGCCGTGCGAGGGCTGTTCATCGCGAACAAGGACGGCATCCTCAAACACGCGACGATCAATGATCTCGATCTCGGACGCAATGTCGACGAGGTCCTGCGCGTTCTCGACGCGATCGACTACACCGAAGAACACGGTGAGGTCTGTCCGGCCAACTGGAAGAAGGGCGACAAGGCGATGAAGCCGACTCAGGAAGGGCTGGAAGAGTACGCCAGAAGCCGGTAGCGAGCCCGGGAGAGCCCCCGCGCGGGTCCCGCGTGGGGGCACGCTACTTATAAGAAGACCACCGACTGAAGGCTCGTGATTTCGATCTTCTTTCCACAGCGGGGAGTCGCGCAGTGCACGACATCGTCCACCCTCACCATGTAGTCGCGAGCGGCCTTGAACCGCATCCGGTCCTCCTCGCTGGCCTGACGCGGAAGCGAGTTCTTCCTGGTCCGCACTCTCCATCGAATCTTGTATTCGTTGGAACGCCGACACGACGGACACGGGATCTGATGAACCTTCGTTTCATCCCGTTCGTTGAAGAATTGTCGTTCGTCCACGCGACCTCTCGATTTTTTCAGCTCCGGAAGCCCATCACCGCGGCGGCCGCGACCAGGGCTACCGCGATGCATTCAAGCGCGATCCACTCTTTTCGAAACGCGACATCGGCAGGGTCCCCTTCCCGATTCTCGGCCGAATAGCGCAGGAAACTCAAGACGCCGAAAACAAGCGTTCCGGCCAAGGCGACCCCGGCATGTCCGGCCACGGCACCGCCGCTTCCCAGCCCCGCCGTCCCGGCCAAACTGAAACCGGTCGCGACCGCAGCCGCCGCCGTCAACGTCGTCCATCGCACGAGCCGCGACCCAATCACGTGGAACCGCGGAGCCGCGGAGAACGCCCCTCGCAGGTCGTAAAGCAACGCCGCGATCGCCAGCCCAAGGGGTAGATACACCACGAAGCGATGGAGAGAAGCTCCGAACATGCCCAAACGGGCGGCCGATTCGCTATGCCACCCGGGCGAGTGTACCATGAGGCGGAGCGGCCCGGAGCCGGTGCGTGTCGCAGACACACCGATGGCAGAATATAGGACATTGAAGGTGGCGTTCCTCGGCGCAGGGAACGTTATCCGTGGGCTTCAGGAGTATTGGCCGGCATGGCGCGTGCCCGTCGAGCTTCGGATTGCCTCCGTTTTTCGGAGAGCCGGCGTGTGGCGGGGCGACGAGCACCTGAGCACCGACCTTTCCTGCCTCGATTATGTGCCCGGGGAAGACCCGTTGGAGGGCGCGGATCTCGTCATCGAGGCGCTTCCGAGCGTGTATCCGGACGGTGGGCCGGCAACCGCGCTCCTCGAGGACGCGCTCGACCGGGGAATCGACGTGCTCACGGTGAGCAAGGGCCCGCTGGTGGGTTTTCTCGGCGATCTCGAACGGCGCGCCGAGGCGACGGGCGCGAGGTTTCGGTACTGCATCGACGGCGTGTTTCCCGCGGTGAACATCGCGGTGCGCGACCTCCGGGGGGCAACGCTGAAGAGCGTGAGGGCCGCCGCGAACAGCACCGCAAATTTCATCCTGAACGCCATGGAGGCGGGACGATCGTTCGACTCCGCCCTCGCCGAGGCCCGCCGCATGGAGATCACCGAACCCGATCCCTCGCAGGACATCGAGGGCATCGACACGGCCGCGAAGATGGTCATCATGGTCAACGCCGTCACGAA
>CAZTTI010000214.1:0-2722 GCA_964615925.1 uncultured Solibacteraceae bacterium | reverse complement strand
ATTCCAGTCGAGTTCGCCGCTCCGCAGGCACGACCCTCGTTCGTCGGCAACCAGGCCATCATCGAATTCATCGGGAACATGATCCGCTATCGTCTGCGGAGTCGGCGTGGCTGAAGGGCTTGTCCTCGTCACCGGCGCCGGCGGCGCCCTCGGACGTCGGATCGTGGACCATCTCCGCCGGGAGGGGTGGCGCGTCCGGGCCATGACGCGGCGTCGGCCCCTCGAGGGCGCCGATGAAGCGGTCATTGCGGATCTGCGCGACAAGCCGGCGCTCGAGGACGCCGTGTCCGGGGTGTCGGCCATCCTGCATGCGGCTGCAGTGACCCACACGCGGAGCGTCGACGACTACGCCCGCGTGAATGTCCGGGGGACAGGAGCATTGCTCGACGCGGCCGCACGAGCCGGCATCGGCCGGTTCGTGTTCGTCAGCACCCATGTGGCCGGGATCGAAGGCGGCGCGTACGCCCGTTCCAAACACGATGCCGAAAACCTGGTCCGCTCTTCGGGGATTCCGTTCGTCATCGTCCGCTTGCCCGAGCTGTACGGTGGTACCAGCGGAGAGGGACTGGACCGGGTGATCGACGCCGCCCGGCAGGGGCGGCCCATTCTGGTTGTGGGCAAGGGTGATCAGGAGATGCGTCCGGTGCACGTCAACGATGCCGCCGGGGCACTGACGGCAGCCCTGAATGCGCCTGGGGCGGACGGCCGCGTCTACACCCTCGCCGGAGAACGGATCACGCTCCTGGATGCGGCCCGGATGGCCGCACGGGTCTTTCCGCGGTCGGGTCCCGTCGTTCGGGTTCCGGAATGGATCGTTCGCATGGCCTGCCGGTGGCATCGCATCATGCCGGTTCCAGTCTACCCCGACCAGATCGACCGCCTGCGAGCCCGGCGCGCGGCTCCCACTCCCGAAGCTGCCGGCGACCTCGGATTCCGGCCCCGCACGTTCGAGGAAGGTCTCGCCGGCCTCGATCAGGAACCGACCTGGTAGATCCGGATGCCGGCCCCGTTGGGCAGAACGAACGAGTCGACAAGCGCAAATCTCTCGGGATTGTCCCGGACGTAGGCGTTGATCCGGTCCACGTCGTTCTCGAACTGGTAGGCGAACCCCTGGTCGTCAGCCGACACGATGACGAAATCCTGGCCGCCGATCAAGGCCTCGTCGAACACGCCGAGCCGCGTGATTTCGGCGGGGTGAGAGTCGCGGGTGCGGTAGAAGTCGAATGCAATGCTGTCGAAGCGGGGAATGTCGGGCACCAGGCCGAAACGGACCGGCGGGCCTCCAACCGGAGCCAGAGTCTCGAGAACGTCTTCGATCGGCCAGTTCTCGGCCGCCGGAGCGCCCCACAGGTCGAAGTATGACTGCGTATACAGATTCCAGTTCCAGGGGAGGAACCCGTCGGTGCCGCGGGCAACGACGACGGTTTCCGGCAGCGCCCTCACGCCGAACGAAACCAGATAGTGCTGGAAGACCAAAAACGGCACCAGGAGCCCGATCCATCGTTCCCGCCGCTCGAACACCATCGCTGTCAGGATGGCGACGGCGGGAAGCAGGGGCAAGGAGAACCTTGGATCCTTGTTGGGCAACAGCCAGAGACAGAACCAGCCACCGGCGATCCAGAGGAGGATCGGGGTCCACGCAGGCTGGTATGCGCGTGCGGTCCGGACGATGCCGGCGATGAAGAGGAGAAACAGCGGGAGAAACAACTGATACCCCTCGAGCGCGCGGATGTAGAAGAGGAACGATTCGAGGCTGCCCGGTCCCGGATCGCCCTCGGCCCGCCCGTATGCGCCGACCAGCGTCCAGTACTCGAGAAGACGCCCGAGGGCCGGGACGTACCAATACGACGAGACCACAGCGGCGATCGCGGCCGCGATCGTGGCGTTCTTCAGATTCCGGCGGGCGGCCCAAAGCGCGGGCGCGACGAGGAAGAAGAGAAACGCCGGCTTGGTCAACATGCCGAGCCCGCAGAGTGCACCAAACAGCGCACTGGGTCCCTTCAACGAAAACTGCTCGGTTCGGAAGAGAAGCCACATTGCGAGGGCCACCATCGCCGCCAGCCCGTAGTCGATCATGGTCTCGCGCGACAGCCAGAGCATGAAGGGATAGAAACCGGCGAGCGTGGCGGCCGCCGCGGCCGCCATGGGCGTCATCAAGGTGCGGGCGATGACGAAAGTCGAGAACAGAAGGATCGCCGTGGCGGCGAGATTCACCCATTGCGCGGCGTCGACAGTTCGTCCGAAGACTGCGTAGAAAAGGGCGATCGCGCTGTGGTAGAGCGGCGGATACGAGTTCTCCATCTGGGGAACACGCCAGACCGCGGCGACGCCGGCTTCGGAGACCACATCGTAAATCTCCACGGCCCGCGTTTGATGGTACGCCATATCCCAGAAGGGCGGCCGCGTGTCGATCGCGCTCCAGACGATGCTGGTGATCGCCAGGTAGAGGAACGCGCCCGCGAGAAGAAGTCGATGCCTCATGACGGCGGCCCGATCATAGCAGAGACGCCGACCGCCGCAGGCGTGTTCGCCGGGGGAGAAGGTGTTCGAACCTGCGCCACTGAGGCGAAATTGTGAGCGTCGTCGCCGCCCGCGTACATTCTTGCCACAGCCCGCCCCAGAGTCGATCCCTCGCCGTTGACGCCAGGCTCCGTATGTCACGGACCAGGCTGCACTTTCCCCACCGTTGCTCTCGACCCGGCCTTTGGTGACCGACGTGCCC
>CAZTTI010000213.1:0-3865 GCA_964615925.1 uncultured Solibacteraceae bacterium | reverse complement strand
AATTCGGCCGCGCTCGGAACGTTGTTCACCGAGGATGCCCAGTTGATGCCGCCCGATGGCCCGGTGTTGACCGGTCGTGAAGCCATCGCGGGGCACTACCAGGGTTGGTTCGATCAATTCGCGACGAAGCTCGCGATTACGGTCGACGAATCGATGGACATCGGCGATCTTGCGTTGGGACGGGGGACCTACCATCTGACGCTGACACCCAGGACGGGCGGCGATGCAATCACGATCAACGGAAAATGGATGAACCTGTCCCAGCCTCAGCCCGACGGATCCGTGAAGATCTGCCGCCACATCTGGAACGCGCCAACACCGCCGCAATCATAAATTTGGCAGGGGATGGCTCGGTGAAGCGCATCCACGTCGTCGTCCTCGTCTTCATCTCGGCCGCCGCCCTCGCGGGTGCGGTTGAGATGAAGACGCAGGACCTGAAGCCGCCCGGCCCGCTCGAGATCCAGCCCGTTGCCGAAGATCTGTACATGATCTCGGGCGAGGGCGGCAACGTGGCCGTCTACGTCACCGGTGAGGGCGTGATCCTGGTCGACGACATGTTCGACCGGAATCATCCGGACATCCTGGCCCAGGTGGCCTCGGTGACGGACCAGCCGGTGCGTTATGTCCTGAACACCCACCAGCACGACGATCATGCCGGCGGCGACCTCAAGATGCTGGCGATAGCCGAGGTCATTGCGCACCAGAACGTCCGGGCCAACCTGACCGATATCCAGCAGCCCTACTACGAAGACACTCCCGGCCTGCCCATCGGCCTTCCGCGGATCACGTTCTCCGACGAGATGGCGATCCATCTGGGTGGGAAGGAAGTCCGCGCGTTGCATCTCGGCCGTGGCCACACGCGCGGTGACGCCGTCATCTATTTTCCGGACGCCGGGGTGATCCATACCGGCGATCTTTTTCTGGCGAGCGTCCGGCCGCGGAATCCCGATCGCCCGCCGGGCGCGAACATCTACGTCGACTACGCCCAGGGCGGAAGCTTTCTCGAATGGACTGGGACGCTCGACCGGGCGCTCGAGGTTGACTTCGACACGGTCATCCCCGGACACGGCCCGGTCTCGGACAAGGAAGACGTCGTCCGGTTCCGGGATGACATCGAGGCGATGCGGACGCGGATCATGGGATTGATCCGGGGAGGTGCGACGAAGCGGGAAGTCGTCGACACGTTCGAGGCAGACTACGGCTGGCGCGCCACCGGATGCCCGCCCGGTCCGCCGACGGCCGGTTGTCTCCAGTTCCAGCAGATGGATGCGTTGATCGAGGAGTTGCGGTAGAGGACTGGGTGGCCGACGAAATCGGCAATCCCAGTATCTTGTCGATATCGAACGAAGCGAGTCTTGCGCGATTCTCCGTGCGGGATCCGACGGCTGAACGTTTTGCCAACTGGCACCCGACGTGCACGGTGGAGTCTCATGAAATCCTCCGCCGTCGGCTATAATCTCCATGGTGTCGCGTGATGCCGTCCCCTGAAGAACGAATCGCCTATCTGGAAGGCCGCGTGGAAGAGCATACACGAGGATTCGAAGACCTTCGGACGTCGCTTGGCCGGGTCGACGAACATGTCCTCAACGTCGACCGGAAGGTCGATGCCTTCCGGGAAGAACTCGGTATCCGGATCGAGGTGCTGGACCGGAAGGTCGATACGTTTCGCGAGGAACTCGGTGGCCGGATCGATGGGTTGGATCGCAAAGTCGATCGCCTCGGTCAGGAGTTGTCCTCGCGAATTTCCGTGACGGACCAGAAGGTTGACCGGTTTCGGGACGAACTCGCCGGGAGGATCGACGGCCTCGACCGGAAGATGTCCCGGCAGTTCACCTGGATCGTGGGTATCCAGGTGGCGGTACTGCTCGCCGTGATGGGATCTTCGATTCGATAGGCAACAGATCGAGCGCCCGGGCAAACCGTGGACCCACACGAATTGCACCCAGGTCGCGGCGATCCGTCGTCAGGATCCGATAGACTTGGCGGCGTTCGGCAACCGCCGCTATCGTGCCATCGACCAGTCCCATCTCGAGATCTTTGAACCTGGCATCCAACTCGAGCGCGCGAACGAGATCGGAGGGGAGAGGCAGTTCGTATTCGTAGCGTGTTCCCGGGTCGAACACCTCGGCGATGAGCTTCCGCATGGCCCTGCGGTCCGCGCGAAGAAAGTAATCCACTTCGGCAAGCACCAGCCCGGGTCAATGGTGAGGGCAAGCCTTCCTGTCGGAGTTCAGCACAGAAGTTGGAAAACTTCGAACTTTCCCCCTTCAGGCCGAGCGGGTGATACCGTGTTCCCCGGCCGGAACGTCAGGCTGGTCCGATAGCCGCCCGGCGCCGGATCGCAAGCGGCGTAGCGGGGAAGCTTGACGTCGCGGTCGTAGGCCAGCGTCGTGTCGGAAACCTCAACGACAAGAAGCGTGTCCGACGGCAATGGGTGCCCTGTGCGATAGAAGTCGTCCCGGCGTTCGACGAGCGTGACGTCCGGTTCAGGTTCGGTGAAGTCGTCAAGACGAAGCGGATTCCGGACACGCACGATCGCTCGATCCAGAAACGCCGAGGGAACCGAGGATTTCGTAGTGGCTGAGTTCCGAGCCGCGTTGAATCACCGGGGAATGAGACTACGGATGGGGAGACCCGGTCAATTGCCGGGGCCTCGATCGTGTTCCCTGACCATCGTCGGGAGCGTTCCGCGGAGGGTTCCCTCGTGAAATTGCACGGACGAACTCTCCAGTGCGGACGAGAGTCCAATGGGGTCGTTGTTGAGGAGGTTTCCCTCGAGGTCCATCACTACGGTGCCGGCGCGTTCGGGTGGGAGCATCGAAATCAGCGCGCGCGCTTCGTCGAGCATCGCGTGCCAACGGTGGGATAGCTCGGTTGCGTCCAGCGGGGGCGCGGAAAACGACAGTGCTTCGATCTCGGCACGGGAATATCTTGCCGTCCGGGCCGCCTGTTCCACGATAAGGGACGGGCTGAAGCCGGGATCCTTGCCGCACGCCGCCCATGCCAGGTACCCCAATCGCTGAACCAAGCGATGGCATTCCATCGTGTCGATCCAATCGCGGGCCTCCACCCGTCCGACGAGGGCAAGTACCTTGTTGGTCGCGAGATCGAAGGGATGGAGCGTCAGCCCGAAGTCCTCGTGCTCGACGAGCGGGAAGAATCGAAACGCGCTGTCTCTCGTCCATTGGAGGATGACGGCCTCCGCCTTGCCGGAAACCTCTGCCTCGAAAAAGCCCTCGCGTTCACGGACCGTACGGACGGCGTACCCGGATTCTTCTAGGAGTCGCCGATCCCGTTCCCAACTGGCTTCGACGGCCTTGGAGGTATCGTGAAAGACGTCGATGTCACGGGAGATCCGGACGGCATCGATGACGGTGTTCAACGCGGCGGCGCCGGCGACGTAGCTGACGCCGCTCTCGATTCTGTGGCGGGCGATTAGACGGCAGACGGAGCGCTGGAATTCCGTGATAGCCATTGCCTGAGTGCGGCGGCCTTCTTGAAGGCAGTTCGGTCGCCGTGCCGTTCGATCTGGGAAAGAACTGTCGACGCTTCCTCTACCGTCTGTGGGTAGTAATCCGTGCGCAGGAACCACAGGCACAACGTTCGATACTCGTCGACGAGTGCACGGACCTTCGCCATCGCGTCTTCGCTGTCTGTACATTCCATAGACATAGTGTCCCATAATCGGCAGTGAGTTGGGAGCGGTTGCGGGCGAAACTCGCCGTGGCGAAAGGCGATTTCCCTTGGCCGCACCGGTACGCGGCCAAGGGAAAGTCATCGAACAATCAGTCGATGGCGAAGCAGTAGAACAAGCCGTTGCCGCCGGTCGCGATCAGGTTTTCCTGACTGCAGCCGTTGCTCATGT
>CAZTTI010000212.1:0-3213 GCA_964615925.1 uncultured Solibacteraceae bacterium | reverse complement strand
ACGAGAACGTTCACGATCAACGCCCGGATCGACTTCTGACCCGTTGGGACTGTGGGGCGCTGCTATGCGTCCCACAGTCCATGATCCCGCCGGCGGCCGAATGCGGAAGAGGCCTTCCCGGGAAGCACCCACGCCATCTTCTTGGTCCTCAGTGGTCGACGATCTCGACTTCGTCTGGACGCGCTCCCTCGCTCACTGTCGCTCGAGCAGCGCGAGGATGGCGGGGGTGATATCCAGCTGGGACGGCTGATCGCCGACGATCGGGCGTAGGAGATCCCGCATCTCCGCGCCCGATCCGCCAGCGCGCGCCAGAATGAAAGGGATGAGCCCGTCTTGCGCCGAGGCGCTTCCGTGCCACGAGCGGTAGCGGTGGGAGAAGTAGAAGCGCTCCTCGATCGGCCGCTCCAGCCCAGATTTGGTGAGCAGCAGGATATCTCCCGCGCGGTGGCCGTAGGGACCCGCGGCCAGCCCCTCCAATCGGCTTTCCAGGTCGAGGAGATCCGGCCTGGGGTTCACCGCGAGGTACTCTCCCACAGGCATCAGGCGACGGCCGGACCAAACCTGGAAAGGAAGCGCATCCTCGCCTACAGGCCTTGGGTCGCGCGCGAAGATGAGGTCCAGTGTGCCCTGGAGTTCGGGAACGCCCGTCCCCGCAAGGTTCGCGGCTTCGATGGCGCGAACGACGGGAAGCACATCCTCCTCGAGTCTGGGCGCCGCGACCCAATCGCAAACCTGGCCCTCTGCAGCGCAGGTGGATCGATCGGCCAGGTAGACGTACGCGATGGCCCCCTGATACGCGACCGTCGCCTGAAAATCGTCGTCGTCCTCATCGATCTCCAACTCGAATGGACGCATGCGAAAGCCGACCGCGTTCAGGATCGCGGTGAGCTCGTTTGCCTCCTCGTCACCGAGAGCATGCCGTACGTCGTTCAGCACGGGAGTGTGCCCGTGGTCGGAGACGATCAACACGTAGGTGCTCTCGAGAGCGCCGCGCGCCTCGTACTCCGTGAGTATGGTGCCGACGGCGGAGTCCACCACATCGCGCAGGTAGATGCGTTGATCGGGGAGCGGGTCGTTCGCCACGTGGGCGTAAAGGTCCACGCCCGGAAAGTAGACGACCTGCAGATCGGCCAGCCCGTGATCGCGGATGCTGCTGACGAGGCTCTCCGCTGCCGTCCGGTCCAGTTCGGCGTACCCTTCGGAGGTGACCTCTTCGTCGTCGCCGAGTCCCGCCGCGATGGAGGCGACGACTTCCGCGAGAGCGCCGAGATCAGGGATGGTGAGCAGGTCCGCGCCGCGATGGATCTGGGATAGGGAAACGTACGAGCGGACGCCGGCGCGTTCGTAAACGGTCGGAACGCGGATCGCGTTTCCCATCAGGCCCTCGGCATAGACCGCCACCGCGTGGTCGGCGCTCGTTACGGATACGGGCGCCGGAGCGTAGAAGGCCATCTCCTCCCTGACGAACCACTCGTTGCCAGGCACTCCGGATCGCGCAGGCGGCTCGCCGGTGAAAACGGAGGTCCAGGCGGCGAGGGTGGTCGATGGAAGGATGCTGAGCGCACCGGATGCCGCATAGGCGTGCTCGTACAGATCGGGCTGATCGAGCGCGGCGCCTAGCAACCGCTGGAGATGCGGCGCGTTTCCGTCGGCGAGAGCGGCGCGGAACTCGTTGTCGCCAACGCCATCCAACGCGAAGACGAGAACCCGGCGCCCCTCACCGGGGAGCCGGATCGGCTCCCGCAGTATCTTCTCGCCACCCTCGGCGGCCAGTCCCACCAGGTCAGCGACGGGAACATCCGAGTACCAGAGGTACACACCGCCCGCCAGCAATGTCAGGAGCAGGAGGACGAGGCCGAGACGGAGAAGCTTCTTCATTTCGAACCATGATACGGGCGGGCAGAATCATCGCCACGCAGAATTCAAGCGCGGAACGTCGGTTCGTGGGAGGATTCGGGCGATCCCGGACGCCGTCCGGACGGCTGTCGGTCACGAATCTGCTTCTGACACTGGTGACCGGCGAGCGGTTCTGAACTTCAGGCGGCGTCCGGAACCGGGCGGGGTCGACCGGCTCCGGACGGGAGCACCGTTCATGAAAGCGAACCGATGGCCGCCTGAACGCGCCGCGACTGCTCGGGCGTGATGAGGCTGGTCAGCACCTTCACGAAGTGCGGGTGGGCGGCGCCGGACAGGACATACTGCCACCGGTACGCCGCGGTCATACCCGCCTCAACGGCGGCGCGCTCGGACGTGTTCAGAGCGCGACCGCAAGTTTCGGCAAAAAACTGCGCGTCGGCGACGGCCTGGGCGCCGACGATCGAATCGACCGCGCCGACCAACTCGATCAACTCGTCGACCGCGCGATCGCGTTCTTCCGGAGTCAACGCGCGGTCGCACCGGACCCATTCGAGCTCGTCGACGTTCGCGTGCTGGGACTCTTCCTTCCAGTGGTAGAGAAAGACGTCCTTGAACAGGGGCGAAAGCTCCTCGTCGGGCTCGATGCTCGACCGGTAGTGCAGCTGCGTAAAGAGTTCAATGTCGAGCGTCAGACCGAGGACGGCCCAGGTACTCTTGCCGAGAACCGCGACGGCGACCTCGTCGGGCTTCGGCGCGAACCGATAGCCGGAAGGCATCCCACGGCCCGCGAGCTCCTCGATTCGGCGGAACAGCTCCTGGTGTTTCAGCTCTTCGTCGCTGAAGCGGACCAGCGCCTCGAGCGCGGTCTGGTCGCCGAACCAGTAGTCGCGGCTGAGTTCCAGCACCTTGGCGTTGATGAACCGCTCCACCAGCCCGAACATGTTGGCGTAGGTGCGGCCCTGGATCTGGCTCAGATAGCGCTTCTCGCCGGCGCCGAGGCCGTCGATCCGGTCGACCCGCGACAGACCGTCGGGCAGGAACTTGTGGGCGCGGTCGAAGCTGCGGCCGCGGATGACGTCGTCCTCGATGTCCCAGCGCACGCGGCGCGAGCTGGCGATGCAGCGGGCGAAGCGGTCGGCGCCGTTGGCGTGTTGGATGGTCTGCATGTCGGTCCCTCCTTGTCCTGTGCCGCGATGGCGGGCCCTGCGGCCCGCGGGACCGGCCACCGGCCCCTCGCGCGCGACGGGGTAAACCTAGTGCGGGCGGCGCGGCGCGGCTTTGCCGGAAGCTTCGGGCCGCCTTGTCTTTTCCTTTCTTTTGCTGAAGGATCGCCCCGTCCGGCAAATACGCCGCACC
>CAZTTI010000211.1:0-2766 GCA_964615925.1 uncultured Solibacteraceae bacterium | reverse complement strand
GATCGCGATGATGCAGGACTGGCTGCGCGTCCGCGGCCTCGAGGTCCGGGAGGCCCACGAACACCACCAACCCGGCTTCATGTTGATGCCGGGCATGTTGACGGCCGCGGAGCTGGAAAGCCTGGAAGAGGCCGACGGTGCCGAGTTCGACACGCTCTTTCTCGAGCTCATGGTCAAACACCACAACGGGGCGCTCACGATGGTCGAGAACCTCCTCGGCCAGCCGGGATCGGCGCAGGACTCCGTCTTGTTCGAGTTTACGTCGGACATCACGGCCGACCAGACCGCGGAGATCGAGCGGATGACGGCCATGTTGACCGGCTTTTCGCCCGATCCCCGGGTGAATCTCGCCGCCGGATACGCGGATGCGGGCCAGGCGATGCTGAACATGGAACTCGTGGCCGCGCTCCCCAAGCCCGCCGGCTTCTACGACCCGGACAACCCGGAGGGATTGCCGACGCCCCGCACGGATCTCGAGGAAGAGGGTACGGAAGGTGAAGAAGCAGAAGACGAGGAACGGGAACCGCGCCCGAGCCTCCTGAACTTCGCGAACACCGACATGGCGTTTTCTGGCGACGTCCTGATCGCGGGGAACTACCACGGCTTCAACATCTATGACATCCTGTCGCCGGGGACGCCCGAGCTGATGAGTTCGGTCGTGTGTCCCGGCGGTCAGGGCGACGTGTCCGTCGTCGGGGACCTGCTGATCTATTCGGTCGAGCAGACGCGGGGACGGCTCGACTGCGGGTTGCAGGGCGTGGCCAACGAGGTCAGCGAGGAGCGCTTCCGGGGTATCCGGCTGTTCGACATCTCCGACCTCCGGGCGCCGCGTCAGGTGGGCGCGGTCCAGACATGCCGCGGGTCGCACACGCATACGGTCGTGACCGATCCGGATCAAGACGGCAACTTCTACGTCTATGTTTCGGGAATCGCGTCGGTGAGACCGGGTGAGGAACTGGAAAATTGTTCCGGGGACAACCCGTTCGAGGATCCCCAGACCGCGCTGTTCAGCATCGACGTCGTCCAGATCTCGATGACGCGTCCGGAAGACTCCGAGATCGTCAACCGTCCCCGGATCTTTTCCGATCCGGAGTCCGGCGTCATCGCCGGGCTCTGGGAAGGCGGCGACCACGGCGAGGGGACGCAGACGACGAGCGCGACCGACGAGTGCCATGACATCACCGCGTTTCCCGAGATCGGCCTGGCCGCCGGGGCGTGTTCGGGGAACGGCATTCTGCTCGACATCCGTGATCCGGTGAACCCGGTCCGGCTCGACCAGGTCATCGACCCCGGCTTCGCGTACTGGCATTCGGCGACTTTCAATAATGACGGGACCAAGGTCATCTTCACCGACGAGTGGGGGGGCGGGGGCCGCCCGCGCTGCCGGGCCTGGGACCCGGACAACTGGGGCGCCAACGCCATTTACGACATCGTCGATGGCCAGTTCGAGTATCGGAGCCACTACAAGCTGCCCGCGCCCCAGAGCGAGCAGGAGAACTGCGTGGCCCACAACGGTTCGCTCGTTCCGGTTCCGGGACGCGACATCTTCGTCCAGGCCTGGTACCAGGGTGGGATCTCGGTCATCGACTTCACCGATTCGGCCAATCCCGTGGAGATCGCGTTTTTCGACCGCGGGCCCCTCCACGCGGAAGAGTTGGTGATGGGCGGCTACTGGTCGGCCTACTGGTACGAGGGCCTGGTTTACGGGACCGAGATCGCACGGGGCCTGGACGTTCTGTCGCTCCTGCCGAGCGAACACCTGACTGAAAACGAGCTGGAGGCCGCCGCCCTCGGGTTTTCCGGCGACATCGTCAACGCGCAGAATCAGACGCGGTACACCTGGCCGGCCGAACCCGTCGTCGCCCGGGCCTACATCGACCAACTCGTTCGGGCCAATGCGATTGAGGTGGCCGTGATCGGTGAACTGAACGAAGTTCTGGATCTGGCGGCGGATGTTCTGGTGGCCGAAGCGCGTGATCCGGAACTGGCTCTAAGCCTCGGAGAATTGGGCGACCGGATGGATGATGAGGCCGGGGAACGCTCCGGTGCGACGCGGGCCCGATACGTTGGTCTGGGTGAAACGCTCGGCGCGATTGCCGATCGGGTGAGGTAGCGCTTTTCGAAATTGAGATACAAAAGAGGCCGCCCTTGAAGGCGGCCTCTTTTGTCACTGCAACGCGCCCAGAGAGATTCGAACTCCCGACCTACGGATTCGAAGTCCGGTGCTCTATCCAGCTGAGCTATGGGCGCAAGAGCCTGATTCTAGCAAGTTACGGGGACCTACGGGGAGTGCGCGCGGCGAATCTGTCTGGGGTCGACGGCAACAGGCGGCCCTCACGCCGCTTCGAGCGCCGAACGAAGGACGATGATCTCCCTGATCGTCGTCGAGAAATTCCGCGTCAGGCGCAGCGCTGCCCCGTTTCTCCAGGTCGGTTTTCGCGAGCATCGGGCCGCACCGTTGCTTCGCCCCAGCTTGCCCTGTCGGTCCCGCCATTGTGCTACCTTATATGTTTGTCTTTTTGAGGAGAGCGGATGCACGACGTACTCATCATCGGGTCGGGTCCGGCCGGTTTGACGGCTGCCATCTATGCGGCACGGGCGAATCTGAGCCCCCTTCTGATCGAAGGCTCCGAGCCCGGGGGACAGCTCACGCTGACCACGCTGGTGGAGAACTACCCGGGTTTTCCCGAGGGTGTGATGGGGCCCGAACTCATGGAGGACATGAAGAAGCAGGCCGGGAGGTTCGGCACCGAGTTTCTCAACGCC
>CAZTTI010000210.1:0-9856 GCA_964615925.1 uncultured Solibacteraceae bacterium | reverse complement strand
GCGGCAGCCCGTACAGCATTCGGACCGGCCGTGATGACAACTTTGACTCCAACAACAACGACCGCCCCGCGGGAATCCCGCGAAACTCCGAGATCGGCCCCGGCTTCTTCGAAGTCGGCCTCGACTTCTCCAAATCCGTGCAGCTGCGCTCCAATCAGGTTCTCGTCGAAGGCGGGCCGATCGCCGGGGGCGGATACTACGGCCAGCGAACCGGACTCCGGATGACGATTTCGGCGCAGGTGAACAACCTACTGAACACCGTCAATCTGCAGAATCCGAACGGAGTCCTCACCTCCCCGTTCTTCGGACAGGCGACGCGGGCCCGCGATGCCCGATCCGTGAGAATGAGCGTGCGGTTCGACTACTGATCCGGGTCCGGGACGTCCGGTCGGCGCCGGGCGGGCGTGACACGCCGGCGGCGTTCGGAGTAGGATGTGCCCAGCTCTTCAGGAGGAAAACCGATGCGTGCCGCGATGATGCGTGGTGGTGTGCTCGTGGCGTTGATGGCCGTCGCGGGCCTCGCTTCCGCTGCGGGCCAGTCCAGTGAGCCGTGTAACCGGAGCTGCCTGGAAGGCTTCGTCGATCTCTATCTGGACGCCCTCGTTACACACGATCCGGGCCTGTTGAACACGACACTCGACGTGAAGCTGACCGAGAACGGACAGCAGCTCACGATCGGGGACGGGCTGTGGCGCTCGATGGTTGGAAAGGGGAGCTATCGTCTCTTCGTTGCCGACGAGCCTGCCGGGCAGGTCGCGTTCATCGGCACCATCCGTGAAGAAAGCAACAACTCGGAGGAAGGCTCGCCGTCGATCCTCGCGTTGCGTCTGAAGATCGTGGAGCGCCAGATTGCGGAGATCGAGAAGTTCGTCGTCACCAACGAGATGGCGGCGATGAACCTCGAGCGTCGCGGCAGTCCTCCGGCCGTTTTCTTCGAGACCGTTCCCGAGTCTGAACGCATGTCCCGCGCGGATCTCATCCGTGTGGCGAACATGTATTTTTCGGGGATGGAGCAGAACGACGGCCTCGGCGACTACCCGTTCGCCGACGACTGCAACCGCACGGAGAACGGGAGACAGACGACGAACCGTCCGACGCCCGAAGGGCAGTCGCGTCCGGATCCTGCCGTCGCCCGGACCTACTCCTCGCAGTGGAGTTGTCGCGAGCAGTTCGCATCAGGCCTCCTGCATTTCGTGACACGGATCCGCGACCGGCGCTTCGTCGCCATCGATCAGGAGCGCGGGCTGGTCTTCAGCTTTGTCTTCTTCGATCATTCCGGCGGAGACACGCGGACATTCTCGACCCCGGACGGGCGGACGGTGACGGCCGGTCCGGTCGACCCATGGACGTGGGAGATCGCCGAGATGTTCAAGGTCGAAAACGGTCTGATCCGCCAGATCGAAGCGGTTCTCGAGCGCGTCCCCTACGGAATGCGCTCGGGATGGAGCAGCTGGGAAGCCGGCATGTCAAGCCGGGCCCAGGACGTGACCGGGCACACCGGGAACTGAACGACGTCCGTGGCGCCGCTTGAAATTCTTCTCCGCCCTATCCGCCGGTATCGGGAGACGTGATTCTGCCGGGCTCGGGTCCCTGAATCTCGAAGGCGAGGAGCGGGAAGCTCGCCAGCGCACGTTGGTAGAACCGGGCGCTCAGGCTCTCGAGGATCCGCCCGGGACCGAAGAAGACCCATCGGCGGCGAAACGAGAGACCGCTGTTGCGGGCCGCCGCCTCGAACTCCGAGCGGTGGAGGAACGGTGCCTTCCCGGTTTCGGGAACGACGAGTCCCTCCTCCTCGATCAGGTCGCCGACCCGGTCCCGGATGCGGCGGTTACCGTGGGACGCTTCCTCGAACCAGGGACTGTCGACGACGACGCCCATCCCTCCCGGCCGGAGCACGCGCCGGAATTCGGCCATGGACCGCGCCAGATCGGGACTCCAGTGCAGGCTGTTCGATGCGATGACGAGATCGAAGCTGCGGTCGGGAAACGGAAGGTCGGTCATGACGCCGCGGACCCGCTCGAAATGGTCGCCCTGGGTCAGGTAGCCGGAACCGGCGCGAAGCCCGTCACGCGGGCCGTCGTTGATGTCCAGCGCCGTGGCGCTGAACCCCCACCGGTCGATGTGGCGTGTCAGCCAGCAGTTGCCGGCGCCGACGTCCAACGCCTGGCCTCCCGGGCCCCGCTTGCGCACGAGTTGTTCGAGCGCGTGAAACGAATGGCTCCGGAACGACCAGTAGTCGCGATGCCCGATCGGTGCCTCGGGAAGGTCAAGGTCTTCACCGCCCCAACGTTGCTCCGCGCGGCGTCTCTCGTAGTCGGCGACGAGGGGATCGTAGAAGGCGCGTTGTTCCGCCGTTGTCATGTCGACGATGCCGTCGTTGACCGAAGGCCGGAATCCACACCGGCAGGTCTCTTCGAACGACTCGCGGCAATCGGGACAGCACAGCATCATCGATCACGGCAGGCTCAGATCCACCCCAGAGCCCAGAAGAGATAGACCGCGGCCATGGCCGTGAGCCCATTGACGAAGGTGACGCCTCCGAATGCGACGAGGGCCCCGCGGAGCGGGATTCGGGACAGGGAAGTGCACACCCAGAAATAACTCGAGTTGACGTACTTGATGATGATCGACCCCGAGGCGCCGGCCAACATCGTCGCTTCGGGCGAGAGCCCGAGAGTCGGCATCATCGGTCCGGCGATCGCGGCGGCCGTGATCACGCCCACGGTGGTCGAACCCGTGATCATGTTTCCGATCACGCCGATCACGAACGGGAGGAAGATCGACGGCACACCGGTTCCGGCGACGAACTCCGCCACCGAATCGACGGCCGGAGTCGCCCGCAGGATCTGGCTCAGCGAGCCGCCGAGCCCGGTGACCATGATGATCATGGCCGACGTGCGCAGAGCTTCTTCGATCCAGGTCGACGTCCGTGCCTCGGCCTGGTCTTCCTTTGTGTTCCAGTATGCCAGGAGGATGCCGATGGAAAGCGCCACGACGGGCCACCCGAGGTACAACATCACCCCGTTCACGATGTGGGTTTCCGGGAGGGCGAAGGCCGCGACGCTCTGTCCCGCAATCAGGAGCAACGGAACGATGATGGGGGCGTAAGCTGCGGCCGTGGAGGGCAACTTGGCGATTTGCGCCTCGTCGAGGAAGGACGGGTCGATGAAGTCTTTCGAGGGCGGCGACTCGATGCGGGGTCCGACGAGGAGGGCGAAACACCATCCGGCGAGCGATCCGACCAGGGTCGCGAGCCCTCCGAACGCGATGACCTTCCCGAGGTCGGCCCCCACCAGGGCGACGGCCGCGAGGGGCCCCGGCGTCGGTGGCACGAGCGCGTGCGTCAACTGCAGCGCCCCGACCAGTCCGGTGGCCATCACGCCCATGTTCGCACCGGTCGCGATCGCCGCCGAATGGACGAGGGGGTTGAGGATCACGTACCCGACGTCGGAAAAGATCGCGATCCCGATCACGAACCCGCTCAACGTCAACGCCAGTGGCATCCGGCGCCGTCCCACCCAGGACACCATCGTGGCCGTCACCCTCTGAACGCCGCCGGTGTGCTTGAGTGCTTCGGCCAGGATGGATCCCAGCACGATGACGACGGCGATGCTCTGGATCGTGTTCCCGAAGCCCTGTTCGAACGCGGCGATCAGTTCGGCGCGATCCAGCCCCGGCATCGCGGCGAAGAGCAGGATGGGAACGAGCAGCGCGATGAACACGTGCCACCGGAAGCGGGTGATCAGGACGAACAGGAGAACCATGACCGCCGCGAGTCCGGCCAGGGCCACAAGCGTGTTCTCGGTGATCATGGACGGGAGGAATATACACTGGATGGGAAGGACCGGCGAGGCCCGGCCCCCCTCGCGCGGATCAGAGATCGCCGGACGGTTTTCTGGGAATACGACTGGCGCGGCCCGGCCCCGGATGCGCGCTGACACGTGTCGCGCCGCCTTCCTGATGCCGGGCTCCGCTCTCGGAAACCACAAGCTCGCCGGATTCGATCAACTTTGCCCGTGCGGGGTGTTCGATGGCTTTCGGCGAGATCTGGCCGGTTTTCCCGGGTCCGAGGAAGAGCCGTTTCCCGTTGGGCAGGGGCACGTTCAGCGGCTTTCCGCTCTTGTTGGTGATGTCCATGGTCGCTTTCCGCAGCATTCAGAATATCAGACAACGCTCAGCGGCGTACGAGTTCCGCCGGTTGCGTACGAGGTCCGCCGGTTGATGGATCGGCGCCCGGGGCTTTCCATGCCTGCATCTGCAGTTGACTGCGGCGTTCGCTTCTGCAAGAGTTTTCCAGATCACAATCCCCGATCGGTTCGGTTCGGATCCAGGAGGAAGACGTCCATGAAGTTGCGGTGCCGCCGCGTAGTCGGTCTCGGCGTGTTGGTGGGAATGGTGCTCGCGACGGGTTTCGCGCCTGTGTTCGCCCATCACGCCGTGAGCGCGAAGTTCGACCCGGAAGAAGCGGTGTCGTTTTCCGGTTCGGTGACGAAGATCGACTGGCTGAATCCTCACGCCCACCTGTTCGTCGACGTGGTCTCCGGCGGCCAGGTGGTCAACTGGGCCGTGGAGCTGGAGAGCCCGACGCTGCTCGAACTGACCGGATGGTCCAGCGACGCCGTGTCGGTCGGGGACACGGTCACGGTCGAAGGGTTCCGGGCCCGGGACCAGAGCCTGCAGGCCTGGGGAGACGTCGTGACCGTCGGCGGCCGCCGCGTGTTCGACCTCGACGAGTCCCGGCTGCCGATGGCCACGCCGGACGCCCGCCCCGTCCCCCGATGGCCGGACGGTCAGCCGATGTTGGGCCCGCCTCCCGGCGAGTCCGGATATTGGGGAAACCCGAGCTCGACGGTGCTGATCGAGGAAGGCTCCGGAGTTCGGATGAGTCCCGACGGCCTCCTCGCGAACATCGACGACGCGGGCGAGGTCGCGCCACTTCAGGACTGGGCGCTCGGGATCTACAAGATCCGTCAGGAAACCAACCTGAGCACCGATCCCATGTTCCTCCACTGCATTCCGCCCGGAGGCCCCAGGACGTTCCAGAGCCCGTTCGGAGTGCAGTTCGTCGAGAATCGCGAGCGCGAGCGCATCTTTCTTCTCGAGGGCGGCGCGAACCGCAACTTCCGGATCATCTACCTGGACGGACGCGAGCAGGTCGGGGACGTCGGCGGGGACGATGACAACCCGCTGTTCTACGGGCGTTCGGTCGCTTCGTGGGACGGAGATACCCTCGTCATCGACACCGTCGGGTTCAACGAACGCTTCTGGTTCACCAACGGGGGGTTGCCCCACACCACCCAGCTTCACATGGTCGAACGCGTGACCCGGATCGGCTTCAACACGCTCGAATACGAGGTGACGATCGACGACCCCGGCGCGTACACCCGGCCGTGGACCAGCTCGTGGACCCTCGACTGGATTGCGGGCGAGGAAATGCCCGTCTTCTACTGCCAGGACAACCGGCCCTGAGAAACTGACGTCAGGAATTCCGCCGGTTCCGCACGTCCACTTTGTGGCGCAAACACCGGAACTTTTCCGAGTTGCGCCCGTTCCCGAATCCGTCTTTAATATCCATCAATGGACCTCGAACGCCTTTAAAAATATCGGGTTGTGTCGATGTGAGGGCCGATATGACGCGGTATGAATTTGGATTTCTACGCGGAGCATGGTTATGGACATCAAACGCTCATGGATTTCGGTCCTGGCGCCGGCCCTGATTGGCCTGATTGGCATGACGGGCATCACCGGCATGGCGGTCCGGGGAGCAGAGCCCGCCCCGGCGGCGCAGTCGTCCGCTCCCGCGCCTGCTGAAGTCGCGCGTTACCAGGCGGTCTTGGACCAGTACTGTATGGCCTGCCACAGCCAGGCGGCCGCCGAACGCGGGATGGACTCGGCCCAGCGCATCACCCTGGACGACCTGGACCTGGCGGACCTTCCCGCACACGCGGAGAAGGCCGAGCGCGTGATTGCCAAGCTGCGGGCCGGAATGATGCCCCCGCAGCCGATGCGGCGGCCCGAAGACGGGTCCCTCGGGGCGCTCGCCGGCTTCATGGAAGACGAGATCGATCGCAATGCGACCGTGCACCTTCCGCCACCGGGTCTCCATCGCCTGAACCGGACCGAATACGCCAACGCGGTGGAAGACCTCCTCGGCTTGCGCATCGACCCGGCCAACTACCTCCCCTCCGACGATTCCAGCCATGGTTTCGACAACATGGCCGGGACCCTCGGCCTCTCGTCCACCCTCGTCGAGGCCTACGTTTCCGCCGCCGGAAAGATCAGCCGGCTGGCGATCGGCGAAGAGGCCACGCCACGGCTGGCGATCTACCGCGTGGCCGAGGACACGTCGCAGGACTATCACATCGAGGGTCTTCCCTTCGGGACGCGCGGAGGCATCCTCGTCGAGCACGTCTTTCCGTCCGACGGCGAATACACGCTGACGGTCGTGCCCATCTTCGGCGACAACATGTCCCCTCAGGGCTTCGGGACGGTCCGTGACGAGAAGCTCGAAGTGCTGCTCGACGGTGAGCTGATCGCCGAACTGGACTGGCAGGGCAACCGGCGGGGGCGCGGCGGCGAAGGCGGCATGGATGTCACGTTCCAGACAACGGGTGGACCGCACGAGGTCGGGGTGACGTTCCTGGCCACGAACTTCGCTCCGCTGGCCGACCTCAACCGCCAGTTCGAACGCAAAACCGTGCAGACGGGGCCCACGCCGGGCTTCACCTTCTTTCCGCACGTCGGCAGTATCCGGATCGAAGGACCGTTCGACGCCATGGCGCCCCAGGCGTCGACGCCACGCGACCGGATCTTCACCTGCCGGCCGTCGGGTGAATTCGACGAGCGGGCATGCGGCGAGGACATCATCAGGGCCCTGGCCACCCAGGCCTACCGCCGTCCGGTGATCGAGGCCGATCTCGAGCCGCTCATGGAGTTCTATGAAGCCGGAGCCGCGGAGGGCGGCTTCGACAACGGGATCGAGATGGCGCTGGCGAGGATCCTTGCGGCACCGCAGTTTCTCTACCGGATCGAGGAAGTGCCCGCCGACGTGGCCGTCGGCGAGGTTTACCGCGTCGACGACATCGACCTGGCGTCGCGGCTGTCGTATTTCCTGTGGAGCACGGGGCCCGACGCGGAGGCGATCGAACTGGCGAGCTCGGGGCGGCTCTCCGACCCCGGCGTCCTGGACCAACAGGTTGACCGCATGCTCGCCGATCCCCGGTCCGAGGCGCTTTCGCGGAACTTCGCCGGACAGTGGCTGAACCTTCGCGGCATCGAAGCCCACAGCCCCTTGCCCATGATCTATCCCGACTTCGACGATCCGCTGCGCCAGGCCATGCGGACGGAGGTGGAATTCCTCTTCGATGCGATCATCCGCGAGGACCGCAGCGTGACCGAGTTGCTCACCGCCGATTTCACGTTCGTCAACGAACGGCTCGCGAAGCATTACGGCATCCCGAACGTCTACGGGAGCCAGTTCCGGCGCGTCGTACTGGGCGAGGAATTCGATGCGCGGCGCGGCCTGACCGGAAAGGGAGCCATTCTTTCGACCACGTCGAAGCCGGAACGGACCTCTCCGGTGACGCGTGGGAAATGGATCATGGAAGGAATTCTGGGCGTTCCGCCTCCAGCGCCGCCGGCCAACGTTCCGCCGCTTCCACCGCCGGATCCGAATGCCCGCGGCGCCAATGCCGATCCGTCGATGCGGCAGAAGATGCTGGATCACCGGGTTCGCGCCGACTGCGTCCAATGCCACCAATTGATGGATCCGATCGGGTTCACCCTCGAGAACTTCGACGGCATCGCCTTGTGGCGGACCGAGGACAACGGGCTGATCGACGCCCAGGCCACGCTTTTCGACGGCACCGTCGTCGATGGCCCCACCGAGCTGCGCGAGTGGCTCGTGGGATATTCGGATCAGTTCATGAGGGTCGCGACCGAAAAGCTGTTGACCTACGCGTTGGGCCGCGGCGTCGAATATCCAGACATGCCTGTTGTGCGCGCGATTGCCGAACAGTCGAAGGCCGAGGACTATACGTTCTCGTCCCTCGTGAAGGGCGTCGTCCACAGTGAGCCGTTCCTCATGAACGAGAAGGTCCAGGGGAGCGACGAAGAATAGTCGTCCTGATGCCGGGAATTCATACGATTCATACGTCGAATTAAGGACATAAGAGGAGGTCAGCCGACATGTTCATCAGCAAAAAACACATTGCGCGCCGGACCTTCCTCAAGGGCGCCGGTGTCACTCTCGGACTGCCTTTGCTGGAAGCCATGATCCCGGCCTCGACTGCGATGGCCCAGACCGCGGCCAACGTGACGCCGCGATTCATGGGCATCTTCTACCCGCACGGGATGTCTCCCGGCTGGTGGGAGCCCTCAGCCGCCCGCCTGGCCGGGGAATTGCCCTACATCATGGAGCCGTTGAAGAACGTCTACGACCAGAGCGTCATTTTCACCGGCCTCTGGTCCAAGTCGGCGGAGCCGCCCGAGGGCACGACAGGTTCGGACCATTGGGTGGCGGCGGCGTTCATGACGGCGATCAAACCGCGGAAGACCGCGGGCTCGGACGCCAGCGTCGGCACGTCGACCATCGATCAGCAGATCACCCGGAAAATCGGGGCGGATTCGCTCCTGCCGTCGCTCCAGCTCGCGGTGGAAGACCCCGGGACGAACTCGGGCAACTGCGGCGAGGGGTACAGCTGCGCGTATACCAACTCCATTTCGTGGGTTGAAGTGGACACGCCGGACCTGGAGCTCGAGGCGACGGGTTGGAGACGTACACGCCCGCTACCGATGGAGCTGAATCCCCAGGTCGTTTTCGAGCGCCTGTTCGGAAGTGGCGCAACGCCGGCCGTGCGGGAGGCGCGCCGCCTCCAGAGCCAGAGCATTCTCGATTCGGTCCTCGACGAACTGGCGTCGCTGAGAGGTGATCTTGGCGCCAATGACCGGCTGACGATCAATCAGTACACCGACGAGGTGCGCGAGATCGAACGGCGGCTCCAACTGGCGGCCACTCAATCCGCAGCGGTTCCGGAAATGGATGAACCGGCGGGGATTCCGGCGGACTTCGACGAGCACATCAAGCTGCACATGGACTTGGTGGCGTTGGCGTTCCAGGCCGACATCACGCGTGTGGCCACGTTGCTCGGTGCGCGGGACCTCACCGGGAAGAGCTACGAATTTCCGCGGAGCGAGTATTTCCCCGAAGGCGGCAACAGCGTCAGTTTCCACGGCGGATCGCACCATCAGGACGTGCCGGCCAATCTCGAGCAGTACGCCCGGCTGAACCGCTACCACGTGTACACGATGGCGTACCTCGCCGAGAAGCTGAAGAGCATTCCGGAAGGCGGGGGGACGTTGCTGGACAACTCCCTGATCCTCTACGGCACCAACATGGGGAACTCGAATCAGCACCAGCACTACGACGTTCCGCATATCCTCGTTGGCGGCGCCGGCGGACAACTTCAGGGCGGCCGGCACCTGCGCTACGACCGGAAGACCGTGACCACGGGGAATCTTCTGCTGAACATCATGGACATGTACGGCGTTCACAAGGAGTCCCAGGGGGACAGCACGGGGCGGTTGTCCGAACTGTAGGGAGGAGTGTCGTCATGAAAGCACGTTTCATCGTGACAAGCGTGGCTCTGGCCTTGGCCTTCGGCGTAACGCTGTCGGCGCAGCAGGCCAGCGAGATCGCCGACCGGGCCGAGGAGCGGGAGTTCGACGAGGTCGCTTCCCTGATCGCCTCGGGCGCCGACGTCAACGCCGCCCAGGTGAATGGGGCTACGGCCCTTCACTGGGCCGTTTATTACGACAATGTCGAGAGCGTCAACGAACTGATCGAAGCCGGCGCCCG
>CAZTTI010000209.1:0-3746 GCA_964615925.1 uncultured Solibacteraceae bacterium | reverse complement strand
AAAGTTCCGATGCCGTTGAAAGCGCCCTGCCAGAGGCCTGTGCCTGTATTCAGGACAACCCGGCCATCGGCGTTACGCGGCGACGGGCCTGGCGCGGGCGCAATTACGCGCCCGCGGTGTTCCCGTAAGGGGGGCGACATTGCTGCACAGATGATGGCCACGGAAAGCGTGGACCAGAGAACGCGTTGTCGCATCCGTTCTTTCTCCTTCGGTACCGCGAATTACGGGGTGGAGGTCTGGCTGGATTCGGCGTCCAGCGTTTCGCCGGGTTGTCCGCCGGTGGCCGTCACGGTCACGGACCGGGCGTTCACGCGCGGCGTTCCGTTACGTGCGAGCGAACCGTCGATGGCAACTTCGGTTCCAATCTCCAACGTGTTCCGGCGCCATCCGCGACGCTGCAACAGGTGCGGCGGGCCCATTTCGGCGCCCCAGTTCGTCACTTCGCCGGTAGCCGGATCCGTCACGTTGAAGTAGAACCAGACGTGCGGATTGGTCCACTCGATCTTGGTGACGATGCCAGTGAGTTGGATCGGCTTGTCCGCGTCGAATTCCGCTGAGAATGAATGGTGCGCGGCGACGGGACCGGGGATGGTCATGACGACGCCGATCGCAAGGATCAGTGCGGCCAAGGCATAAGCTCTCATCTTCTTTCCTCCGCTAGAGTCATAACATTGGCGAAACAGGAACTACGATCATGATACTCGATCGACCGGCCCGCATGAATCCAAATCTCCAGATCGAAAGCGTGGCATTCGCCGGGCCGCCGAACTTTTAGGGTCGGTTGGCTTTTAGGGCCGGTTGGCTTTTAGGGTCGGTTCTCCTGGCAGAGGTGAAAGGGCAATTCACCCTCGACCCACTGCAATTCCCAACCGGCGTTCCACGGCCGTGTGTAGGTGCCGGGATCGTCGATGGTCACCTCGTAGATGAGCGTGTCGTGATCCGGACGCGTGAAGCGTTCGGTCAGGACCATGCGGTTCGAATGCGGCAACCCGCCCGGCGAGATCCAGAAGTCCTCGTTGAAACTGCTTGTTTCCACGACGAGAGTATCGCCCTGCCAGCCACCCACCGAGCGGCCGTAGTACAGCGGGTTGTCGTCGTCGCCGCCGACCTGTCCGACCGGATCGCGACCATCGAGGTAGAGGATCCTGAAGTTGTGGTTCCCGCTGCCCATGTTCACGAAGATCCGCTCGGTCTCCCGGTGTTCGACGAACTCGACGCCGAAATGGCTCAGGAACTGCCGCGGTCCTCCCGGCGGCTTGCAGTTGAGGAAAAGCGGGTCGTCCTGAAGGAAACGGCTCTGACGCAGCTTGTACAGCTCGAGAGCCCAGGGCTGCAGAGGCGCCACTTCACCCGCGTCGTTGATACTGGCGAGGAGCCCTTCCGGCGACATGGCGACGTTGGAGCCCTCCTCGACGAGGGCCGTCTCGGTCGGGAATCCCCAATATCCCTGCCGGCTGCCGTCGGCAGTGCCGAGCATCGGCCGTCCGTCCGGCCAGCGCGGCGCCGGGCGGGCGATCAACGGCTTCACGGGAACCAGGTCGTCCAGCGTCAGCAGCGCCAGCTCGGTTCCTTCCACCGTCATCCGGTTGTTCCAGACCTGGCGGCTGCCGTCCCGGGCCCGAATCCCTTCAACGGTCACGTGTGTCCCCGGAGGAACCGAATCCTCGTTCCACCCGCTCTTCTGGAGATCGATCTTGCTCGGAAACTCGACCGCCCAACTTTCACTTTGCGGTCCGTTCGTCACGCTGACGAAGACGTGAACGTGGGGATTCTTCCAGTCCACGTAGGTGACGATCCCGTCGAAGGTGGTCGGCTGACTCTCGTCGAATTTGCTCACGACCGAATGGTGAGCGGTCGCCAGGACCACGGCTCCCAACATCACCGCAGGAAGAATGACGGCGACGAATCGCGTCACGCCACTTCTCATGTTCAAGACCTCCCGGGGCGGAAATCGGTGCCCCGCACATGCTCTTTCATTTCAACAAGCGGTTCGGCTACTGCCGTTGGATCGTGAACGGCCCACTGCCGTCCGCGTGCGTCCACGTGCCGGAAATCGTCCGGTTGGCGAACGGGATGCGGTCGAGCGTTCCTTCGGCGGAGTAGCTCACCGCATTGCCCTGCCGGTCTTCACCGGTCGCATCGAAGGTGAGCGTCCACGTCTCCGGGTCCAGTTCGGCGTTTTGGATCTCGATGTTGTCCGTACCGGGATTGATGATTCCGGTGATGTTTTCGCCATCCCAGTCCAGAATGACGATGACGTTGTTCTGGTGCGTCTCGGTCGGTCCCCAGGAACCCAGCCAGGAACCCTTCAAGGGATGTCCTTCCTGGGCCAGGACGGGCGCGGCCAACAAGAGGCATCCCACCGTCATCACAAGTGCAAAGCGCAGCGATCGCATGCGTCTTCCTCCTCGATTCAGAAATTGATGGATCGTTCGGGACCGCCCCCGTTTCGAGGGCCAAACGCTCCGAGATACTCCAAACTAAATATTCCGACGTTTGCGCGGCAAAAACGGTGGCAATTCTGGCAGGAAATCACGGCTTCGGCAAACACTCCCCACCAATCGACGCCCCATCCCAATGTCCGGAATGCCGACGTCATGCCTTTCGTCTGGACTGCGCATGAAGGTCCCCGTAGCGGACAACCGCGGGGAGACTGCCAGAGATACTAACAGGCACGATAACGGCATACAAGCACCGGGACGACATTCCGAAAAGCTTGAGAAAACGGTTTGGAAAGGGTCTAATTTTTCCTGGGGAAAGCCGCCCAACCATAGCGGGGGTCCAACATGATGGCTCTGGCCCTTTCGGTCCTGCTCGCGGCCGCCATTTCCGCCGAACCGGGTCTACAGGCGCCCGACGGCGAGGCGGAAACATCCACGATTTCGGGCATCGTCACCCGCATCGGGACCGGCGAACCGCTCGCGCGGGCCGTGATTCAGTTGCAGCCCGCCCGCCCGAATCAGCCCGTCCCGGTCTTTGCCGCCTCCGGAGATTCCGGGCTTCTTCATGCCACAACGGACGGCGGGGGGCGTTTCGTGCTCGAATCGATTCCGCCCGGCGACTACGTCGTCACGGCATACCGGAACGGGTACGTCCGGCAGGTTTTGGGAAGTGCGGAATCCGACCCCAACGCGATCCCGGTCCCCATAGGCTTTCTTTCGGGGGAAGAAAAGGAAGCTTTTTTCCAACTGGTCCCGGCCGGGACGATCACGGGGCGCGTTTCCGATCAATTCGGAGAACCTGTGGTCGGCGCCCAGGTCGAGGCGTTGCGTCCGGTTTCGCTCCCTGACGGGACACGGCGACTCGGTTCCACGCAGCGCGCCACGACCGACGATCGCGGACAATACCGCTTGTTCTGGCTGGATCCGGATACGTATTACGTGCGCGCGTCGAGTGCCGATTCCAACGGCATCGCCCGTATCCTCGGAGGATCGAGCGCGAACGCGACGCCGCAGGCCGGCCCCCCGTCCACGGCTTATTTCCCGAGCGTGCTGGACGAAACCCAGGCCGTTCCCGTCCTTTTGAATCGCGGTGACGAGTTGGCCGGAATCGATATCCGCGTCGCGCCGGTCGGCGGTTTTTCCATCCGGGGGAGGATCATCACCCGGGACATTCCCCGGAATCAGGTCTCACAGCTTTCCCTTTCGCTGCTCCCGACGATGCCCTCGAGCGGCTTCGTCTCCACTCTCTCGGCGCGGAACGTCGACGCCGAAGGCAACTTTGAGGTCACGAACGTCCCTCCGGGC
>CAZTTI010000208.1:0-2501 GCA_964615925.1 uncultured Solibacteraceae bacterium | reverse complement strand
GCCAGGGCGGACGCGGCGTCGTTCAAGCGGACGTAGACGTTGACGAGCGTCAGGCGGGCCCGGGAGAGGGGATCCAACTCCACGGCGCGGAGCAGACTGTCCTCGGACTCCGGGAACCGGCCGAGGCGGTAGAGCGCTTCCCCTCGATAGAAATGCGCCGGCGCGGAGCCGGGATTCAGGCTCACCGTCGTCGTGAGCAGGGCGAGGGCGTCTTCGATTTCTCCCTGCGTGTACTTCAGGATTCCAAGGTTCAGGGTCGCGAGCGTTCCCGTCGGGTTCACATCGCGGGCGGCGAGGAAGGCGCGCTCCGCGTTGTCATCACGCCCGGATTCCATGTGCCCGATTCCGAGCTTGATCCAGGCGTCGTAGAAGCCGGGTGCGAGTTCGACGGCGCGTTCAAAGTGATCGATCGCCTCTCCGGTTCGTCCCTCTTCCGTCCTGGAAATTCCCTCGTCGTAAGCTTTCCGCGCGTCATCGCCGATTGCGGCCGTCAGTTGCCCGACGTCCACGACGAACGGATTGTCGCCCGCGGGCGGGGGCGCCGGCCGCGACTCGGAGACGCGGGAAAGGTAGATCGTGTGAAGGCCGCGAAGCTGCCGGAAGTCGACCCGTTCCATGACGGCCTCAAACTCGTCGTCATCCACGACGAGATAGATGGCTCCGTCGTTGTTGGTGGGAACGCGATCGAATCGGAAGCGGCCGCCTGGGTCGGTGAACGCGAGGTCGATCGTTTGGGAGCGATGGTCGTCGAGCCGCACGAGGACACCGGCGGCGGGCCGTCCGTCCTGGGCGAGGAGGAGCCGTCCTTCGAGGATTCCGTTGCCGCCCCTCTGCCCAGAGGCCGTCGGCGGGGCTGAAACAGCGATGAGGACGAGGATGCCCCAACACCAGGGTTGGGCTATCGACGCTCGGATCATGTGCCCATGCTTCGCCTGCGACGAGACTCTGTCAAGCGATCCATGCCGGTGCGGGAAAACGAGCCGTGCCCGATGAGGGCACGGCTCGGGTCCGCTAGAAGTCGAACCGAATCTGCGCCTGCAACACGCGGTTGCCCGTCTTGGTCGTGATCTGACCGAAGGTGCCCGTGTTGATGTTCAGGCTGGGATTGCCCGGACTCGGATGGTTGAAGATGTTGCTGGCGTCCAGACGGACGGTCACGCTCTTCGACTCGTCGATCTGCACGCTCTTCTGGAGGTTCATGTCGAGGTCCCAGCTTCCCGGGCCCTCGATCGTCATGAGTCCCAGAGTTCCCAAGTCGCCCGGAGCGGCGTTCTGCAGCACGATGTTCCCCGACGCGTCGGCCAGCGCCGTGTTGGTGCACCATGTGCGCAGGTTCGCCGCCACGGTCAGGCAGCCGGGATCGGTCACCCTCTGGTACTGCTGGGAGAAGTATCCGCCGAAAGTGCCGCCTTCGGTCGGCCACACGACAGCGCCCTCGCGCGGGAATTCTCCGACGAGGTCGGGAGATCCCGTCCCCGCATAGAGCGTCCGCCGCGAACCGACGTTCAAGGGCGACCCCGACGTCATGTTCAGGATCATCCCGACCTCCCAGCCCTCGATCACGCGCGCAGCCAAGCCGCTCGATGCGCCGCCGATGAGCCGGTTCGGGCCGAACGGGAGCTGGAAAGTCCCGTAGCTCCGGAACGCGTGCGTCCGGTGGCTCCCGTTGAGCGAGTAGTCGGCCGCCCAGTTCTGGAGGTCCCGGAGACCCGTCGAGGTCACGCCCAGACTCCGGCTCCACGTGTATGTCCCCTGATACGTGATGCCGTGGGTCGGGCGAAGGGTCAACTGGCTCTGGAGGGAGTGGTAGTTCGATCGGTCGGAGTTGGTCCGGTACGTCACCGTGTTGAACTGGGGATTGACGGAGAAGAAGTTCTCCGGGAACAGGCCGCTCGATCGGAGCAGTCCCCCGAAGACCACCTCGTCGTCGGGCTGAACGGTCCCGAGGTTGGTCCGGTTCAGCTCGCGGGCGACGGCGACGAAGTCGCCGTTGGCGATGTTGGTGCGGAATGTCGGATGCCGGCGCAGAGCCTCGGATCCCGAAATGGTCTGCCCGACGACTCCGCTGCCGATGTTCAGACCGCCGAGCATCTGGTCGAACATCGGATGATCCTGTCCGGCGCGGGTCGCTTCGAGCGCCTCGAAGACTCCGTTGTTCCGGAAGTCCGCGTCGTTCAGGTTGATGCTGCCGTGCAGCTTCGTCCCCCTGGTCCCGATGTAGCGCACGTCGAGAGTCAGGTTCGAAGCCAGCGAGCGCGTGACGCCCAGAGTGAAGGTCTGGACGTACGGAGTCGTGTATTCCGGATCGAACACCGTGATGTTCTGCGCCCGCTCGGTCAACGGAATCGCGCCCTGGAAGGGTTGCAGGTTGACCGGGATCGGGAACTCCATGTTCGAGAAGTCCGTGTAGCTGGTCGGCGTGAAGTCCGGCTCGTAGGTGAAGCCGGGGTAGTTGCCCACGTCGAAGTCGACCCAGGACAGGCTGTTGCCCGGGAGCTGGT
>CAZTTI010000207.1:0-4963 GCA_964615925.1 uncultured Solibacteraceae bacterium | reverse complement strand
GTGCGCGGCCCGTGCTCCCGGCCGATCTGCCGTCCGGCCACGCGGCGCAGTTCGTCATAGACCAGGGGGAACACCTCGGCGATGGCTCGCGGGTCTCCCTTGTTGGCGCTCTGGAGCCACTCGGTGAGATTCCTCGAGTCTCTGAGTTCATCGCGATTCATGACGACACCATACCAATCCTTGAGCCTCGGCCGGGAGTGATCCCGCGGCTTGACGCCATTCGCCCGCCGCGACAATAATCGGAGCGGAGTTTTTCCCCGAAAGAGGAGGCCTCAGATGCTCGCAAGAATAGACCGAATGGGTGTGCTCGTTGCCAGCGCGATGCTCCTGGCCCTGGTGGTGGTTCGGGTCGAAGCGCATCATTCCATATCCGCCGAGTTCGACGTCAACCAGCCGATCCAGTTCGAGGGAGTCGTCAAGCAGGTGGCGTGGTTGAACCCCCACATCTACACCCACGTTGAGGTGACGGCGGATGACGGTTCGGTCGTCGTCTATCGCGTCGAAGGCAGCGCGCCGAACAGCCTGTATCGCCGCGGTTGGCGTCCCGACTCTCTGGTCGCGGGCCAGAAGGTGACGGTCGAAGGAATCCGGGCGAAGAATCCGGAATCGTTCAACATCGGGCGGGCCGACATCGTGACCGAAGATGGCGTGACGGCGTTCTCGGGAGAAGCTCCGGAATAGTGTCGATCACGCGTCGGCGGTTCATCGGCCGGAGCCTCGGACTCGGCGCCGGCTTCATCGCCCTCGAGCGCGGGTGTCGTCAGGCCCTCGCCCAATCTTCCGGAAGGGTGGGATACGGCCCCCTCGTGGCCGACCCGGAGGGCATTCTCGACCTGCCCGAGGGTTTCGGCTACCGAGTGTTCTCCAGCGCGGGCGATACGATGGACGATGGATTCCTTGTCCCGCCCGCCCATGACGGGATGGCCGCATTCCCGGCGCCTGAAGGCCGGACGATTCTCGTCCGCAATCACGAACTCAACGCCAACGATCCTTCGGGGGGGGCGTTCGGTCCCGATCGGGATCTCTTTTCGCGGCTGCCTCCCGGCCGGACATACGATCCAGCATGCCTCGGCGGCACGACGACGCTGGTCTACGATACGCGAACCGGGCAGATCGAGCGCCATTTCCTAAGTCTCGTCGGAACCGTCCGCAATTGCGCCGGCGGCGTCACCCCGTGGGGGTCGTGGATCACATGCGAGGAGGCGAATCAGAGGGCCGATGGCGTGCACCAGGAAGACCACGGGTATGTTTTCGAAGTGCCGGCCGACGCGGCCTCCCTGGTGCCGGCCGTCCCATTGCGCGCGATGGGGCGTTTCTACCACGAAGCCATTGCCGTCGATCCTGAAAGCGGCGTCGTTTACGAGACCGAAGACCGTCCGAACGGCCTCTTCTACCGGTTCATTCCGAACGAGCCCGGGCGGCTGGCTGCGGGCGGCCGGCTTCAGGCCCTGGTGATTTTCGGGCACGAGGGCGTCGACACGACCCTCAGCGGCACGGTCGCCATCGCGCCGCGCACGCCGATGGAGGTCACCTGGGTCGATCTCCAGGACGTCGAATCGCCCGAGGACAACCTCCGCGATCAGGGCATTTCCAAGGGCACCGCGAGTTTCTCGCGGGGTGAGGGGATCTGGACCGGTCCGGACGGAATTTCCTTCGCCGCGACGAGCGGGGGGATGAACCAGCGGGGACAGATCTGGCGTTACGTTCCCAGCCGGTTCGAGGGCACTTCGCGGGAAACCGAGGATCCGGGAACGGTCGAACTCCTCGTCGAGCCCAACGACGCGGAGATTCTCGACATGCCCGACAATATTGCGGTCGCGCCGTGGGGGGATCTGTTGATCTCGGAAGATGGACGGGATGGAAATTTTCTGCGAGGTCTCACGCCCGACGGCCAGTTGTATCCCATCGCGTTCAACGCCATGAACAATTCCGAGCTCGCCGGATCGTGCGTGTCCCCCGATCGCACGACCGTATTCGTGAACATCCAGCGCCCCGGCCTGACCCTCGCCATCACCGGGCCGTGGGCATGAAGCCGCTCCGGGTTCGGCTCACCGCGATCGTCCTGCTGGCCGTATCCGGCTGCGGTCCGGATGCGCCCTCTCCCGAAGATCTCGCGGCCGATGTCGCTCGGATGGAACAACCGACGAATCCGGACCGGCGTCAAGTCCTTTCTGAGATCCTCGCGGAGATGGACATCGCGTTCGAACTCGATCCTTTCGAGATCCCCCCACGCCCCGACTATCCCCGAACCGAAGGGGCCAACGTCGTCGTCACGATCGGGGACGGAGGGTCGGACATCGTGATCGGCGCCCATTACGATGCGGTGTGGCTTCCGGACGGTTCGCTCAGCCGTGGGGCCGTCGACAACGCCGCGTCCTCGATCATCCTCACGCGGGTCGCCGATACACTCGAAGGGGAGGACCTCGCGCACCGTGTCCGCATCGTCTGGTTCGACATGGAGGAGATCGGCCTCGTCGGATCGTCTCATTATGCGATGACGAGCGATCGCCCGATCGCGGCCGCCATCAACCTCGACGTCAATGGCTACGGCGACACGTTGTTCTACGGACCGGCGCCGGCAGGCGCCACCGAGGTGCGCATACGCGACCTCATCGCGGACGGTTGTGCCGAATTCGAGGTCTCCTGCATGTCGTTCGCGCGGTACCCGCAGAGTGACTATCAGTCGTTCCGGCGGGCGGGCGTTCCGGTCGTTTCGTTGAGCGTGCTGCCGCTGGCCGAGGCCGACGAGCTTCACCAGGCGCTGAACCCGGAACCCGGCGCGGCGCCGCCCACCGAGGCTCCCACGATCCTCGCGCTGATTCACACGGCGGAGGACACATCCGAACGGATCGATCCCGCGGGGATGCTGCTTTCCTATGCCGCCGTCTTGAACCTCGTCCGGGCGCTGGACGCAGAGTTATCTTCCGAGATCAGCGATTAGGAGCGGTTGCCGCCAGGTAGGGAATCGTCTGCGGTCCCTGCGGGAGCACGCACAACGTGGCGCCCGGACCAGCACGATCGAGGGCGTCGCGCGTGGCCTGGCCGACGTCGTCGATGGCTTCGAGGTGTACGGACCGGAGAACGTCGGCGTCCAGACCGTCACACTTGACGAGAACCCGCGCCCGCACCTGAATCATCGCCTGGAGCTGGACCTGCCACTGGTCGGGCCGGGAGTACCCGGGTGCGTGGATCATGTCGAGCAAGGCCTGGGGCGATTCCCGCGAACGCAGGACTTCCCCGAACGATCCGTGGTCCGGGAGCCCGTCCCGGCACTCCGCGGCGCAGATGATGGTCCCGCCCGGCTTGAGGATCCGGACGGCGGCCGTCATGCCTTTCACGGTCTGATAGAGGTTCTGGTCGAGAGGGTATCCGGAGTTGGTCGTCACGACGACGTCGAATGGCGCGTCGACCGGCCTCATGGCGGTCTCGTGCACGTTCCGGCACGCGGCCCCGTGTTCGGCGAACAACTCTCCGGCGAAGACGCCCGTGATCTCCTGTTTCCGGTTCAGCGTCACGTCGACGGAGAAATCCGGCGGCGCCATGCGGGCGATCTCGCGGATGTCGTCCTGGACCGGGTTGCCTTCGATGACGCCGAACGTGGCGCGCGGGTGCCCGATGCGCGCGGCGTTGTGCAGGTGCAGGACAGTATCGAGTCCCGCCAGACCGGGCGCGACCATCTTGGGCCCTCCGGAGAAGCCCGCGAAGAAGTGAGGTTCGACGAAACCCGTGGTGATCCGGAAGTCGCAGTCGAGCCACTCGGCGTTCAGGTAGACCGGGACGCCCGTCGAGGTGTTTCCGATGTGTCTCAGAGATTCATCGTCGCGGGCGTCGTGGCAGACGATGCGGGCCTTCTGTGCGATTTCACGACCCAGCATCCGGTCGAGTTCTTCCGCCGTGTTCGCCCGGTGGGTTCCGGTCGCGATGAAGATGGTGAGGTCCTCGATTCCGATCCCCGGCATGCGATCGACCAGGGCCCGGATCATCGTCTCGCGCGGCTGGGCCCGCGTGATGTCGCAAACCGAGATGCCGACGCGCGAGTGTCCCCGGACGAGGTCCTCGATGGAGCGCGTACCGATCGGAGTCCGAAGCGCGGCATCCAGTACTGCCCGCGGGTCCGTCAGCGCCGCGCGCTCGACAGGTTCGATGACCGTTGCATCATCGGGGAGGTCGACGGCCAGCCCCGTCGTTCCATAGTCAAGCCTCAGTTGCATGGCGCTAGTCTACAAATAGGGAGTGCAGTCCATAATAGTTAAACTATAATGGACTTATGTCCGGAAAGGCTAAGTTCGCCCGACGCCTGAGCATCGAACTTCCCGAAGGGCAGTCGGCGTTTCTCTGGGGCGCGCGCAAAGTCGGAAAGTCGACGTTCCTTCGGGAAGCTTTTCCCCGGAGCATCCGGTTCGATCTGCTCGATACCGACCTCCTGCTCGACTTCACACGACGTCCATCCCTCGTTCGGGAACGGCTTCTTGCCGAGCCGCCCGCCCGTCTTCGGGAGCCCGTCATTCTCGATGAAGTCCAGAAGGTTCCCGCGTTGCTCGACGAGGTTCATTGGCTGATTGAAAACCGGAGGAGCCTGCGCTTCATCCTTTGTGGTTCGAGCGCTCGCAAATTGAAACGGGGCCGGGCCAACCTGCTCGGTGGTCGCGCGTGGCGATACGAGATGGCTCCGCTCGTCACACCAGAAGCGGGCGCGATCGGGAGCCTCGACCTCGGCCGGATTCTCAACCGTGGAATGATACCGGATCACTATCAACAGGAAGAATACTCCCGGTCTCTCGACGCCTATGTTCGAGACTACCTGAAGGAGGAAGTATTCGACGAAGGCCTGACGCGAAACCTGCCGGCTTTCGCGCGCTTCTTCGATGCCATCCGATTCTCTCACGGAGAGCTGACCAATTTCGCCAACATCGCGCGCGACGTCGGTGTCGATGCAAAAACGGTCAAGGGATATTACGAGATT
>CAZTTI010000206.1:0-6037 GCA_964615925.1 uncultured Solibacteraceae bacterium | reverse complement strand
GCCCGAACGTAGTGGACCTGCGGATCGGATGGATCGATGACGACGGCCCGATCGACGGCTTCGAGGGCCGCTTCGGGCTGGTTGAGAAGCAGAAGCGTCTCTCCGAGGCGCGAGTGTGCGCGTGCGATGTCGGGATCGATCTCGAGGGCATGGGCGTAAGCTTCCGCTGCGAGCTCATGTTCGTTTGTTTCGAAACGCAGGTCGCCCAGCGCAAGATGCACGTCGACATCTTCAGGGTCTGCTTCCAGAGCCGCGGTGTACGCTCGGAGTGCATCGTCGTGCCGGAACAGGAACGTGAGCATGTCGCCGATCCGCCGCAGACGGTAGCCGTTCTCGGCAGGCAACGAAGGAATCGTGTTTTGGAATGTTTCGAGCGCACGCTCGGTCACGAGCGACCGGGCGTAGGTTTCCGCAAGCTGGTACCGGACGCGGGTCGTCCCAAATCGGTCGACGGCGGCCAGCAACACGCGTTCGGCTTCGCTTCTGAACGCGGCATCCAGAAGGATCTTGGACGTCGCCACGTACAGGTCCTCGCTCGCGGGAACGGTCGCGAGTGCCGAGAGAAACTCTTCGAACGCCGGTCCGGCGATCGTATCGCCGAACCTAGCCAGCAGGAAGGCATCCGCAAACGCGCCGAGAAGCGGCGCGATGCGGTCCTGGCCGTCCGCCGGTCCCACCCCTCGCCACCGAATGCCGAGCGTGCGCGTTTCCAGATCGATGGCTTCAGGGTATCGCTCCTGGTCGGTCCGCACGCGGGCGAGGGAGGAGAGGGCGGGAGCCGTGGCCGGGTGATGGGGTCCCCAGAACGCTTCGGATATCCGCACCGACCGGGAGGCTGCCGCGTCCGCCTCGGCGAGACGCCCTTCCCGGCGGTAGGACTCGGCCACGTCGTCCAGAACCAGGCTCACGGCGGGATCATCGGGACCGTCGAGTGCCTCGAGGATGGCGATCGCGCGCAGGAAGAGTGGTTCGGCGTCGGCGTATCGCTGCTGGTCCCGAAGCACTAGAGCCAGGTTATTGAGCGCCGTCGACGTGCCCGGGTGGACGGGACCGAACGCGGCTTCTGCCAGAGGAAGGGCACGAGCGAACAGCGTCTGGGCCTCGTCCACCTCCCCGAGGCGATAGAGCGTCCCCGCAAGATCGCTCAGGGGGCGGATCAAATCGGCGTGTCGGGGCGGGCGCGTGCGCCCGAGGATGGCCAGCCCTTCACGAAAGTACGGCTCCGCGCGCTCGTATACTCCGTCGCGAAGGTACGCCGTGGCCAGGTTCGCGAGGCTTTCCGCCAGACGAACGTCATCGCGGTCGAAGCCTCGGGCCAGTTCCACGGCCGCACGGAAAAAACGCCGCGCCTCGGCGAACCTTTCGGAAGCGAATGCGTCGATGCCGGCGTCGTTGAGCTCCCGCCAGGATTCCTCCTCGTCGGTCAGCCACCCGAGAAGCGCGTACTCGCTTCCCAGCTCTACGACCTCGCTGACTTCACCGGGCGGCAACGCGTTGACTGCACTCTGGAGCGCCTCACCCAGATCGGAAGCCCGGGCGCGTCCGAAATAGCCGTTGGAAGCGTCCGTGGCATGCTCCCTCGCGAGGGCCTCGAAGGACTCCCCCTCCACGATCCGGGCCTGGATCGACGAGGCCTCCGCCTCGGAACCGACGACGATCATCCGAAGGCCGCGGGGCTCCTCCGCCTGACCGGGCCGCGCGGAACCGGACAGGGGCATCGACAGGGCAAGGAAAACGTGGAAGACGACGACGGTCATGACGAATCACGCGATGGGATGCCATTGGGCATTTACAATTCCTTTACAATTCTGCTTGACGGATAGCGACGGCCTCCCTAGGATGTCAACCATTCTTAACATATCTTTACAAAACGAACGATCTATTGGATCCGCGTGACTGCCGTCAGGTGTTTCTGAGGTCCCGTTCTTCCGGACCGGGAGGCGGCGGGAGATACGAAGTGTACACCGCCAAGAACATTGCACTGGCTGGAACTTTCGCGATACTCGCCGCGCAGTCATCGGGAGCCCAGCCCCTTCCCCGCTTCGACGATATCGCACTCCCAATGGGCATCTCCCTCGTGAACGTCAGCGGATCCGAAAACCCGGACTACATCCTCGAAGCCAACGGCAACGGCGCCGCCTTTCTCGACTATGACCGCGACGGGGACATGGACGTATTGATCATCAACGGATCGACGCTCGACACACCGGGAGGAAGCCCGGTTGCGGCCCTGTACCGGAACGACGAAACCACGTTCACCGACGTCTCCGAAGAGATGGGAATCGACGGACGCGGATGGGCCTTTGGCGTCTGTGTGGCCGATTTCGACAACGATGGGGACCCCGATTTCTACGTGACCGCATGGGGACCGAACTTCCTGTACCGGAACGACGGGCCGGACGGTTTTGTCAACGTCGCGGCCGAGAGCGGCGTGGACGACGCAAGGTGGGGCACGAACTGCGCGTTCGGAGACTACGACCGGGATGGTTTTCTCGATCTCTATGTGTCCAACTACCTGAACTTCGATCCCGGCCGTACTCCCCGGAAAGGAGAGGCCGCGAACTGCCATTTCATGGGCCAACTCGTGTTCTGCGGCCCCATCCCCCTCGAGGGCGAAGCCGATGTCCTGTACCGCAACAACGGCGACGGGACGTTCACCGACCGGACCCTCATCTCGGGCGTGGCGGATCCGGGGCACTACGGATTCGGCGCCGTGTTCAGCGACTTCGACAACGACGGGTGGCCGGATATCTACGTCGCCAACGACTCGGTGCCGAACTCCCTGCTCCGGAACAACGGCGACGGCACCTTCGACGAAATCGGCCTCGTGTCGGGGACCGCTCTCAATTTCATGGGGCAGCCGCAGGCCGGAATGGGCGTCGCCATCGGTGACTATGACGCCGACGGGCTCTTCGATATCTACGTGACGAACTTCTCGCGGGACACGAACACGCTCTACCGCAACACCGGCAGCATGCTTTTCGTCGACGAAACAACCCGATCGAGGAGTTCCGCGAACTCCGAACTCCACCTGGGGTGGGGAACCGGATTCGTGGACATCGACAATGACGGATGGCTGGATATCTTCGTTGCCAACGGACACACTTACCCCGATATCGGCGATATGGACTCCCTGCTCAGCTACCGCGAGCCCAAGGAAGTTTACCGAAACCTCGGCGACGGCACTTTCGAGGACGTCTCCGGGCAACTCGGCGAGGACATCCGGGTCCCGCGTCCGGCCCGCGGCGCGGCATTCGGCGATATCGACAACGACGGCGCCATCGACGTTCTCAGCATCAACCGGAACGAGCCACCCAACCTCTACAGGAACAGCGGCGTCTCCGGACACCACTGGGTCGGTCTCCGGCTGGAAGGAACGACGGTCAACCGCGACGCGATCGGCGCCCGCGTCGAAATCGACGCCGGAGGCCGGACTCAGTACGACGAAGTCCGAAGCGGCGGGAGTTATCTCTCCCACAACGACATGCGCATCGTTTTCGGGCTCGGGACGACGGGCCATGTCGACGAGGTCCGGGTGCGCTGGCCGAATGGGGAGACCGAAACGTTCACGGGCATCGAAATCGACCGGTACGTGACTCTCCGGCAGGGGAACGGCCAGCCGGCAGAACGAAACTAGAATCCACCCGCGGGCGTCGAACGGTCGAGCAGCGGCCCGAGCTGTCGCTGCATCTCGAGAACCGCCGGACGGTAGGGGGATTCAGGACCCGCTTCCAGAAAGAGTTCCGTTTCGATCAAGGCCTCGCGGAACTTCGATTGCCGGATATAGACGTTGGCCAACATCAGACGCGAATCGATCAGCCCTGGATCGAATTCGAGCGCGCGAAGCAGCGCCGCTTCCGCCAGATCGAGGTCGCCCAGCTTGTACAACGCCGAACCAAGACGGAGGTGGGCAGGGGCGGAAAACGGATCGCGGTCGATCGCCTCGCGAAGACGGTCGGCCGAACTCTGGAAAAGTTCCGCCGATGTCGTGGAATCACCCGCGGCGGCCACGGATTCGCCTTGGTTGTAGAGGACCGTCCCGAGGTTCAGCAATGCCCCGGGCGATTGCGGACTGATCTCATGGGCGCGAAGGAGTACGTCCCGGGCGTCCTCCAACCGGCCGAGATGGAAGTAGTTCATCCCGAGCGCTTCGAGGGCGTCGTAGAACTCCGGAACCCTTTCGACGACCGATTCCAATAGTTCGCCCGCTTCCGCGTAGCGCCCTTCCCCGGAAATTCGCCTTGCGTCGTCAAAGTCCTCCCGCACGTCGTCGGGAATGTCGAGTGCAAGCTGGCCGAGGTCCACGATCAGATCGCCACCGCGCGTCGACTCCGCCGGTTCAGTTCGCTCCGGGCGGAGGAAGATCGCCAGGTATCCGCCGAAAGTGGGATGGACGAAGTCGGTCAGGCGCTCCCGGTACGGCTCGAATCCTTCTTCCTCGACGATGACATAGTAGAACTCGCCCGGCTGGAGCTGGACGTCCCGGAACTCGAACTCCCCGGTGCCGTCCGTGTACGCGAACCCAATCCGCACGCGTCCTGCCGTCTCGATGCGGACCTCGATGATTTCGTCTCCGAGTTCCGGGAAACCGGTGATGATGCGCCCCAAAATGGACATGCCACGTGTGGTCGGCGGTGGCGGGCGCGGTGGCGTCCGGTCTTCCCGGGGCGCTACGGGCGCCGGAGGCGCAGGCGGCCTGGGACCGTCACCCGGCCCCGGGGAATCCTGCGACGCGGACGCGCCCGGCACGCCGACGAGGATTACCAGGAAGGCCAGATTCCGAACGGCACTCATCACGGCGATGCTCCTGGGCAACAATACAAGAATCTTCGGTCTGGGTCTTCAGAACATCATAGACCACGGGGATTCGCGATCCTAAATCTGACTGGGAGGGCCAAAACGCGTGCGGGTC
This sequence comes from uncultured Solibacteraceae bacterium, assembly GCA_964615925.1. Lineage (GTDB taxonomy): Bacteria > Acidobacteriota > Terriglobia > 20CM-2-55-15 > 20CM-2-55-15 > JAJEDW01. Next base: position 1,125 of record CAZTTI010000206.1, on the reverse strand, counting down.
AGGAGACGGAACCGGCGGCGAAGCGTTTCGCCCCGCCGCCCGCCCCGCTTGGTGGAGGAAGTACCGAAAACCGGGAGCAGTTCTGTACGAACGCCCCCATCCCGCGGCTATCCGATCGCCGCGGAACCCCGCTCCCCGGTCCGGATGCGAATCGCGTCAGGAAGATCCAGGATGAGGATCTTCCCGTCGCCGATGTTCCCGGTCCGGGCCCCCTTGATGATGGCTTCCACCGTCCTGTCGACGAAGTCGTCGTTGACGGCGATTTCGACCTTGACCTTGTTCAGGAGATTGATCGTGTGGATGACGCCGCGATACGACTCCTGATAGCCCTTCTGCTCACCGGCCCCGACCGCGGTCGACACCGTCATCTTGTGCACGTTGGCGTCGAACAGGGCCTGCTTCACTTCGGTCAGCTTGTGCGGCTGAATCATGGCAATAATCAGTTTCATTAGGCAGTCTCCTCAATCGGCTCGTAACTCATGTTGTCCACCCGTTCCCTCGTCTTCATCCAGTTACTGCGTGATGAAGTTCTGGAAACCCGGGTATGCCTCCATGGCGTGCTCGCCGATATCGAGCCCCTTGAGTTCCTCGTCTTCGGAGACGCGGATTCCCATGATGGCCTTGACGATGCCAAAGATAACCAACGCCGAGACGAACGTCACGGCACCGTACGCCGCGATTCCCATCAGTTGGACGCCGATGGAATGGTCCGGATTCGTGCTGAATATCCCCACCGCCAGCGTTCCCCAGATTCCGCACACGAGATGGACGGAGATCGCGCCGACCGGATCGTCGAGCTTGAACTTCGAGTCGATCGTGATCACCGAGATCACCACAAGGACGCCGGCGATCAGTCCGATGATGATGGCCGAAAGCGGGGTAACCGAGTCCGCGCTGGCCGTGATACCCACAAGTCCCGCGAGAGCGCCGTTCAATGCCATCGTGAGGTCCGGCTTCGACTGCATGACGCTCGAAGTGATGTAGGCCGCCACAATACCGGCGGCGGCCGCCAGACACGTCGTGACCAGGGCCAGCGACGTCAACTCGGGATCGGCGGAGAGGACCGAACCGCCATTGAACCCGAACCATCCCATCCACAGAAGGACGACGCCGATCGTGGCCAGC
>CAZTTI010000205.1:0-4598 GCA_964615925.1 uncultured Solibacteraceae bacterium | reverse complement strand
CGCGTCCTCGTCACCGGCGGACTCGGTTTCATCGGGAGCAATCTCGCGATTCGTCTCGCGCGGGCCGGAGCGAAGGTCGCCATCGTCGATTCGCTTGATCCGAGCTGCGGCGGGAATGCCCGGAACATCCAGCCGATCGAGGCCGACGTCGAGGTCCACATCGGCGACCTGCGGGATCCGCCGTTCATTCGCGGGATCGTCCGCGATCACGCGTACGTCTTCCACCTCGCAGGCCATGTCAGCCATGTCCAGTCGATGACGGATCCGGCGAATGATCTGGGGCTGAACGCGCACGCGACACTTTCCCTCCTCGAAGCCGCGCGGCAGGTGGCTCCGGAGTCGCGGATCGTGTTCTCGAGCACGCGCCAGGTCTACGGCCGCTCCGAATCCCTGCCGGTTTCCGAGACGGTGGAGCCGCGTCCGGTCGACATCAACGGAGTCAACAAGCTCGCGGCCGAGCGCTATCACTCCCTGTACCATTCGGTCTACGGCTTGCGGACCGTGTCGCTCCGCCTGGTCAATACGTTCGGGCCGCGGCAGCTCATTCGTCACGCCCGGCAGGGCTTCCTCGGCTGGTTCGTTCGACTGGCCGTGGAGGGAGGGGACATCCCCGTCTTCGGAGAGGGGACCCAGTTGCGCGACGTCAGCTACGTGGACGACGTCGTGGAGGCTCTGCTCCTGGCCGGTGCGAGCGACGCCGCCGCCGGCCAGGTGTTCAACCTCGGCGGGACGGCCCCGGTCAGTCTGGAACAGGTGGCGTCGATCCTCATCGGCGTTTCGGGGAGAGGGACGTATCATCACGAGCCGTTTCCCGCCGCCGCCCGGCCGATCGACATCGGCAGCTTCTACTCGGACTACTCGAAGTTCACCGCGTTGACGGGGTGGAAACCGCAGGTTGCGCTCGAGGAAGGTTTCGCTCGGACCCTCGCCTTCTATCGGGAACATTGGGAGGACTATTGTTGATCGGCGAGCGCACCCATGCGGCCTGAGGATTACGGAAACCTGTACCGGATCGAGGACACGTTCTGGTGGTTTCGCGGGATGCGGAGGATCCATGCCCGCCTGATAGGCCCGGTCGCGGATCCGGGAAAAAGACTTCTCGATGCCGGTTGCGGGACCGGAGCGAACATCGCCCACTTCCGGGAGCTCGGGCTCGAAGCTTTCGGAATCGATTTTTCCGCGGATGCGATCGAGTGGCTCCTCCAAAGAGGGATCACTTGCGTCGCGCAGGCGACGGCCACCGCGCTGCCGTTCCGTTCCGGATCGTTCGACGTGGTGACGTCGCTCGATGTGATCTGCCAACTGCCACTCAACGAAGTTCCGCGTGCACTCGAGGAGGCGTTCGGGGTGCTCAGGCCCGGCGGCTACTTCCTGGTCCGCGTTCCGGCCTTTCAATGGCTGTGGTCACCGACCGACGATGCCGTCCTCACCGTCCACCGCTTCACGCGCGGAGAGGCCGTTTCGTTCACGAAGGCCGCGGGCTTCGACGTGCTCGGCGCCAGCTACGCGAACACGTTCCTGTTTCCCGTGGCTGTCGTTTGGAGGTTCCTGAAACGGGCCGGGGTCCAGGACGGCACCGACGTCCGCCCGCTGCCTCGTGGACTGGGTTGGCTCGACCCGCTGTTCGCCCGCATCCTCGGTGTCGAGGCCGCCTGGCTCGGCAGTGGAGGGAGCTTCCCCTTTGGGTTGTCCGTCATCGTGTGGGCCCGGAAGCCGCTGTGAAGAATTCCCGAATCAGCGAGGCCACGTGCTCGGCGTCGGACGCTTTCATGTGCGGGTGAGCAGGAAGGCTCACGACTTCCGAAGCGATCGCCTCGGCGTTCGGGCACGGGTGCGACGAACGGAATGTCTTCTGGCGGTGAAGGGGCACGGGGTAATGGACGAGCGTCGGGATCGAACGTGCCGACAGGAACCGCCGCAGCTCGTCGCGCTCCGCGGTCCGGACGACGACGAGGTGTGCGTTGCCCATCGAACCGTTTTCTTCTTCCTGCATGACGAGGGGCAGGCCGTCGAGGGCGGCGCGGTAGAACGCCGCGATCTCGCGCCGCCGCGCATTCCATGTGTCCAGCATCCCGAGCTTGACCCGGAGGATGGCGGCCTGGAGTTCGTCGAGGCGGCTGTTGACGCCCGCAACGATGGAAGCGCCGCCGTCGGGCTGCCCATAGTGGCGCGTCAGGCGTATGCGGTCCGCGATCGACTCGTCCGCTGTGACGACCATTCCCCCGTCGCCATAGGCGCCCAGGTTCTTGGTGGGATAGAAACTGAAGGCCCCGGCGGTGCCGAGCGTGCCCGCGCGGCCCGCGGCGGTTCGGCTCCCGTGCGCCTGAGCCGCATCTTCGACGACGGGGAGTCCCAAACCCGTCAGTTCGTCGACAGGCGCCGGCGTTCCGTAGAGGTGAACGGCCACGATCGCCCGCGTCTTCGCGGTGCGGCGGTCGGCGACGGACGCCGGGTCGATGTTGAACGTCCGTTCCGACACGTCGGCGAAAACCGGGGTCGCCCCGCGCGCCAAGACCGCGACTCCCGTCGCCGCGGCCGTCAACGCCGGGACGATGACCTCATCGCCCGGCCCGACTCCGATGGATTCGAGAACGAGCTCGATGGCGTCGGTTCCCGAGGCTACGCCGACGCCGTGGGGGGCGCCGCAATATGCGGCGAACTCCCGTTCGAAGGCGGCCACCTGGGGGCCGAGGATGAAGACTCCGGCGTCGAAGACCTCGGCGATCGCCCGATCGATCGCATTCTGGAGAGTCCGGTACTGGAGCCGGACGTCGTTGAACTCTACGGGCATTGACGCCTTATTAAACGCGAATCGAAGTCCGGACACCAGTCGTCACATTCTTCTGGAGCTATTCGGGAGCCGCTGATAGATTGGGTGGCGCTGCCGACGGAAAGGACTGAAAAGATGAAACGCATGCGGTGGAAGAAACGGGCGGGAGTTTGGATTCTCGGACTCGCCTTCATCCCGTCCACGATCGCCGGACCGCGGCCGGCCCATCACTCGTTTGCGATGTTCGACACGGCGAGGACGATCACGCTCGAGGGTACGGTCACGGCCTTCGAGTGGACGAACCCGCATGCGTACATCGAACTGGACGTCGTGGTCGAGGACGGCGAGGAACGCGAGGTCCGTCACTGGACGATCGAGCTGGGAAGCCCGAGCATCCTCATGCAATCCGGGTGGAAGTACAATGACGTCAAGGCGGGCGACCGGGTGAGCGCGACGGTGAACCCCCTCCGCGACGGACAACCCGGTGGCCTGCTCGGCCGCGTGACGATCCCCGACGGGCGCGAGTTGCCGAACGGGCCGGGGCGGTGACGATGCTGCGCGTGTTCCTTGGATTGATCATGGGGTTGGTGATGGCGCCCCTGGCTGCCTCGGCTCAGACCGTCGGAACACCCGACCTGACCGGGGTCTGGGCCGTAATGCGGGGCGGAGAGTTTGCGCCGCCCCCGGCGACGCCGCTGGTCTTCACGCCCGAATACACGGAGATCTACGAAGCGCAACAGGCCGAAGCCTCCGCCGCGATCGCGCGGGGAGAGCCGTTGCCGCCTCCCGCGTTCTGCCGCAACTACGGCGTGCCCACGATGATGGCCGTGGCCGTCTACCCGGTCGAGATCATCCAGAGACCCGAACAGGTGACGATCATCGCCGAGGCGTTCAGTGAAGTCCGCCGCGTCTACATGAACGAGCCGCAGTTGGAACTCGATGCCGTGCCGCCCGGTTACTACGGACATTCGGTCGGCCGCTGGGACCAAGACACGCTCGTCATCGATACCATCGGGATCCGGGAGGACATCCGCGGGTACGAGGGAATGCCTCACAGCCGCGAGATGCGGGTGACGGAGCGGATGCGCCTGGTGGCGCCGGACATCCTCCACGACGAGATCACGATCGCGGACCCTGTCGTCCTCGAGGAGCCGGTGACCTACACGCTGGCGTACCGGCGGCTCTCCGGATACAAGATGGTCGAGTTCGTGTGCGAGAACAACCGCGAATACGTCGACGAGGACGGGGTCGTCCGCATGCGTCTGGGAGGGAGCGAGCAGTGAGGACCTCAATGAGGAAACTGAAAAAACCAACGATGAACTCCGCCTTGGCGATCGTTGCGATTGTTCTTGCCGGGACCGGTTCCCCCGCCGGCGCCCAGACCCTCGGCGCCCTCGCTCCGGAAAACCTCGCGGCCGACCATGCGGAACCGGCATTTGACCTGACGGGTCTGTGGCTGCATGGCGGCGGGACCAACAACTCGTTCCGATTCAGTCCGCCGGAAGGATTCCGGCTGACGCCCGGGGCCCAGGTTCACTACGACGCCGCCCAGGAAGCCGCGGCCCAGGGCATGGTGTATCGCAACGACATCGGGCTCTGCTGGCCGGCCGGGCTTCCGGTGATTATGACGCGTGTCTGGCCGATCGCGATGATCCAGCTGCCAACGGCCATCTACATGGTCAGCGAGTTCATGAACAGCTTCCGCGTCGTGTACCTCGACGGGCGCGGGCACACCGACCCCGACCTGGTCGTTCCGAGTTTCAACGGGGAATCGATCGGGCACTGGGAGGGCGACACGCTCGTGATCGACACCCGGCATTTTCCGGGC
>CAZTTI010000204.1:0-5314 GCA_964615925.1 uncultured Solibacteraceae bacterium | reverse complement strand
GCGTGACGAGCGGACGGGTCGACCAGACCGTGGTCGCCAATAACGCAGGCTCGGGGATTCAGCTCGGCACCTCCGACACCGATATCACGATCCGGAACATCCGGATGACCGCGCTGAGCGCGTTCGACAATGGCGGTCTCGGGATCGATTTCGGCGGCGGCGGGGTTCCGACTCCGAACGACGTCGACGACCTCGACAACGGACCGAATAACCGGCTGAATTTCCCCGTCATCAGCTCCGTTACGTTCGACCCCTCTGGCCAGGCCACGATCAGCGGGTCTCTCGATCTTTCTCCATCGAGCTTTTTTGCACCGGTGACGATTCACGTCTACGGCAGCACGTCCCCCGATCCGAGCGGTTTCGGCGAAGGCGAGCAACTTCTCGCGACGCTCTTGCTGAGCACGGATGGGAACGGGGAGATCACCTCCTGGTCGGCCGGCCCTGTTGCAGTTCCGCCCGGCGTCACGTCCTACACCGCGACTGCAACGCTGGATGACTTCAGCCTGAACATTCAGGCCACCTCCGAATTCTCGGCGGCAGTGACCGGGGTCTTCGTGCAGGACATCGGCATCACGAAGTTGGGACCAGCAAGCGCGCTCATCGGCGCTCCGATGTCCTACACGCTGACGGTCCAGAACTTCGGACCAGACGCTCCGAACGTGGTCGTCACCGACACCCTTCCCACCGGAGCCAGCTTCGTCTCGGCCACTCCGTCGTCCACGAATGGGACGGTCTGGGCTTGCAGCGAGTCTTCTCCGGGTGTGGTCACCTGCGACACGGCGACGATGGTCGACAGCGACGTCACGACGATCGACATCATCGCGAACGCGCCCTCCACCCCGGGATTGGCGGTCAACAACGTCTCGGTCTCGACGACGGGCCCCGACACCGACCCCAACAACAATACGGGGTCGTTCCAAACGACCATCACGAGCGCGGAGGTGGCGATCGGCAAGACCGATTCTCCCGACCCGGTGCGTCTGGGTCAGCCGCTCACCTATACGGTCGCCGTGAGCAGCACCGGAACCGCTCCGGCCACGGCCGTTCAGGTCACCGATACGCTCGATCCGAATGTCGCGTACGTCTCCGCCGGAAACACCGACTGGAGCTGCGCGCCTTCCGGTAGCAACGTCGTCTGCACGTACGTCGGCGGGACGCCAGCCGGGAGCCTGACGGGAACTTCTAGCTTCCCGATCGTCGTCATCCCGACGGCGGTCGGAACCGTCACGAACACCGCCGTCGTGTCGACCGGGGTCCCTGAGTCTGTCACGTCCGACAACTCGGTGACCATCACCACCACCGTAAATCCCAAGCAATCCGACCTCGCTCTCACGAAGAGCGGACCTGCCTCGGTATCCGCCGGGGCGCCGATCAGTTGGACCCTCACGGTCACGAACAATGGTCCGGACGACGCGAGCAACGTCGTGGTCACGGACACCCTCCCAGCCGGGGCGACGTTCCAGACCGCGGGAAGCTCTCCCTCGTGTGCGCTCAGCGGCACGTCCGGTGCGAGCCAGATCGTCACCTGTACGGCTGCTCTGCTCGCGAGCCCGGGAAGCATCAGCTTCACGATCGCCGCGACCGCCCCGACCGTCGCCGGACCGGCCGTGAACTTAGCGACTGTCGCCTCCGACTCCACGGATCCGACGCCCGGCAACAACCCGGCGACCTTCCAGACCATCGTGGGCGGGACCGGCGCCGATCTGAAGCTCGACAAGGCCGGTCCGCTCTCGGCCGAGCCGGGCGCGACGTTCTCCTACACGCTCACCGTCCTCAATCAAGGCCCCGCGAACGCGGCCGATGCGACGGTCACGGACTTCCTCCCGAGTGGAGTGACGTACCTGGACGCGCCCGATCCCGACTGGTTGTGCGCCGAATCGTCCCCGGGAATCGTCACGTGCTCGCTCCTCACGGGCCCGCTGACGCCCGGGGCTTCGTCTTCATTCGCGATCACGGTTCGGGGTCCCGACGCTCAGACGGCGGTGACCAACAGCGCGAGTGTGAGCTCGACCACGTCGGATCCGGATCCGACGAACAACGACGCGTCCGCGACGACGAACTTCACGGCTCCGTGTCCCGCCGAGCCTCCGACGCTGGTCGCTCCGGCCTCGGGCGAGAGCGACGTCGCCTCGCCGGTCTCGTTCCGCTGGCTCGCCGTCGAAGACGCGATCGGGTACCAGGTCCTGATCACCACGGCGGAGACGACGGGCAGGGTGATCGGAAGCGTGGACGGCTCCGCTCCAGCGGGTGAGGAGATGAGCCTGCAGGCCCCGGTTCCGCCGGGCAGAGTCATCTGGTGGGTCCGAGCCCTGTTCGGATTCGGCTGCCGCTTCGTCGATTCGCCGCAGCAGGTCTTCTTCAGCACTGCGTGTCCGAACGAGCCTCCCCAACTGCTCGATCTCTTGGAAGGCCCGAACGGCCAGGTCACCCTGCAGTGGACGCGCGTGGAACAGGCGCTCCGCTATCACGTCCTCCTCGCGACCGATGAGGGTCCGTACGCGGCGGCCGGATCGGTTGAGCAGGTGCCGGAAGGATCGGTGCCGTCGTTCCAGACGACCGTCCCCGCGGGCGCGCAGATCGGCTGGATCATCGAGGTCGAGTTCGGCGGCGGTTGTCCACGCCTCCGTTCCGATCCCGACGAGTTCGAGGCCCCGTGCTATCCGCCGGTGCTCTCCATCCCGGGTACGGTCACGTCCGAGCAGGAGTACCAGGTCCGGGCGACCCTCGTGAGCGTGGGGAGAAACTACATCTTCGAAGAATCGACGTCCGAACTGTTCGATCGCGATCTCGTATCGAAGCAGGGACAACTCCATCCCGACAACGAGTACATCTTCGCGATCTTCGAACACGTCGCGGATGAGCCCACGGCTTACTTCTACCGCACCCGAGTCGATCAGCCGGGGTGCGAGTTCTCCGATCCGGGGCGGATCGTGGTCATCCCGCCAGCGAAGGACAGCGTCTTTCAGCTCGATCTGGAAGAGACGATCGTCCGCCAGGTCGAGATTCTCTCTCCGCCGGAGGAGCTCGGATCGGGGTTCACGTTCCAGGTCACCAACGATCGCGAGTGGATTCTCGACGTCACGCCCTCGAACGGGACGATCGGTCCGAACGAAGTCCTGATCCTCACGGTCACCATGAATCCGGTCGGACTCCCCGTCGGATCGACCACGGGCACGATCGATGTGGAGTTCACCCCGATCGAGCCGGCCGGCAAGCGCGCTCTATCGAACCACTCGGTGAGGTCGTCGACTTCGGTCTCGATCACCCTGGTCACTCCGGTGACCAACACCGGGAAGGGGACTCCCGTGGCGGAGTCGCTGATCATTCCCGCCGTCGCTCACGCCGACGGATTCAACTCGCAGTGGCAATCGGACAGCCGGCTGGTAAATCTCGGAACCACGTCGCAGAAGTACGCTTTGAACTTCACTCTCTCGGGAGAGAACGGGACCCAGACCGGGAAGTCGGCCGAGATCGACCTCGCCCCGGGCCAGACCACCGCACTCGACGATCTGGTCCGCCAATGGTTCGGGCTCGGATCGCTCCCCGGTGAGAACGCGACGGGCATCCTCGAGATCCGCCCTCTGGCACGCGGCGCGATCGCCAGCGGTCAGACTTCGGTGACGAAGTCGCTCGTCTCCGTCGCTTCGTCGCGCACCTACAACACCACCGCGCAGGGAACGCTCGGACAGTTCATCCCTGCGATTCCGTTCGCGGGCTTCGTTGGAAAGACGCCTCCGGAAGCCACCGCGCAGTCGATCCTCTCGCTGCAGCAGCTCGCCCAGAACGACGGCTTCCGCACGAATTTCGGCCTGGCTGAAGCGTCTGGGAACCCAGCCACGGTCGCCGTCCGCTTCTACGACGCGAACGCGACCGAACTGGTCGCGCTCTCGATCGCGCTTCAGGCCGGAGAGCATCTCCAGATCAACGAGGTCCTCAAGAAGAACGGCGTGACGGATCTCGACACCGGGCGGGCGGAGCTCGAGGTCGTCGAGGGCGACGGGATGATCACCGCCTACGCATCCGTCGTCGACAATCTGACGAACGATCCGCTCCTCGTGCGCGCCGTGAATCTCGCCGAGATCGGCGCCGACAAGTACGTCCTCGCCGGTGTCGCTCACTATGAGACCGGACTGGCCAGCTGGCGGAGCGACATGCATATCTTCAGCGCCGACGCGGCGCCGGTCCAGGCGACGCTGAGCTTCTTCCGCCAGGGCGAGACCACTCCGGCGCAGACCGCTCAGATGACCCTTCAGCCGGGGACGATCACCTCGCTCGGCAACGTCCTCGCGACGGTCTTCGGCGAAAACAACACCGGCGGGTCGGTCCACGTCACGACGACCGGTACGTCGAAGCTCGTCGTCACCGCGCGGACCTACGATCAGACCGAGTCCGGAACGTACGGGCAGTTCATTCCCGCCGTCACCGAGGCGGAAGCATTCGGCCTCGGGGACCGGCCTATGCAGGTCCTCCAGATGGAGCAGTCTCCCAACTTCCGAACGAACCTCGGCATCGTCGAAGTGACCGGACAACCCGTCCAGATCGAGCTCACGGCTCACGTCGCGGAATCGCGCGTCACACCGCGCGTTCAGTTGACACTGCAGGGCAACGAATTCCGGCAGCTCGACGGAGTTTTGCAGAGCCTCAACGTCGGCAACACCTACAACGCGCGCGTCGGGCTCCGCGTCATCGGCGGACAAGGAAAGATCGTCGCGTACGGCTCTGCGGTCGACAACAAGACGCAGGACCCGACCTACGTGCCAGGCCAGTAGCTCCTCCCCGTGGGGGGCGGCGTCCCGCCGCCCCCCGTCGACGCCACGATCGCGTGTCCCCGTGAGAGCGGCGTCCCGCCGCCTCCATCGACGCCGCGATCGCGTATCCAACCGCGGCCTCCGGCCAGAACGACGCCCGTGACTCCACCGTGGTGTAGCCGGCGTGATCCCGCCAGCGCGATCCTGCCGAGACGCCGGGGGCCACTCTCTCCTGCTACCATGCGCCCATGCGCACGGCGGTTTATCCCGGCTCGTTCGACCCGATCACGTACGGTCACCTCGATCTCATCGCTCGCGGAACCCGTTTGTTCGATCGCGTCATCGTGGCCATCCTCGAGAATGAGGAGAAAGCCCCTTTTTTTCCGCTTCCGGAGCGTATGGACATGCTTCGGAACGTGACGCGGGACTTCCCGGGAGTGGAGATCCACTCCTTCTCGGGGCTCCTCGTCAACTTCGTCAAGAAGGTCGAGGCGAACGCGGTGGTCCGAGGCATTCGGGCCGTATCGGATTTCGAATACGAGTTCCAGATGGCCCTGATGAATCGC
>CAZTTI010000203.1:0-4131 GCA_964615925.1 uncultured Solibacteraceae bacterium | reverse complement strand
CGCCCTGATCTTCGATCCCGGCTTCGAGCCGGGAGACCCATCGAGCCGTCCCTCGTTCGAATTCCCCGAAGGCGTCGAGCGGCCTGAACGAAGGGATGACGTCGCCTTCCTCGGTGTCGGGGAACTGGGCGCCCTGCTCCGCCAGGGCGATCTGACATCGGTCGAGTTGACCGAACTCTACCTGGACCGCATTGCCCGGTACGATCCGGACCTTCGGGCCGTGATCACCGCAACCGGGGACCTCGCGCGCGTTCAGGCCGAGCGCGCCGACGAGGAACTCGCAAGCGGGATCGACCGCGGGCCGATGCACGGCATACCGTATGGGCTCAAGGACCTCGTCGCGGTCGCTGGCTATCCCACCACGTGGGGCGCGATGCCCTACCGGGATCAGGTGATAGGCGAGACGGCCACGGTTGCGGCGCGCCTGGAAGAGGCCGGCGCCGTCCTCGTGGCGAAGACCAGCGTCGGCGCCCTCGCCTGGGGCGACGTCTGGTTCGGCGGCCAGGCGCGAACTCCATGGGATGTCGACCAAGGGGCGTCCGGGTCGTCGGCCGGGTCGTCGGCCGGAGTCGCCGCGGGACTGTTCCCGGTCGCGATCGGCACGGAGACCTACGGTTCGATCGTCTCCCCGGCGGTCCGGAACGGCGTGACCGGGCTGCGTCCCACCTTCGGCGCCGTGAGCCGTCATGGCGTGATGGCCTTATCCTGGTCGATGGACAAGGTGGGGGTCCTGTGCCGGGAGGCTGAGGACTGTGCGCGCGTTTACGACGTGATTCGCGGCCCCGACGGCGAGGATCCGACGGTCCAGGAAGCCGGCTTCGGATACGATCCGTCCCGGAGTCTGGACGAGCTGAGAGTCGGTTATTTTGAAACGGATTTCAGAGACAACTATCCCGCCGCCGCCAACGACCGCCGCGTTCTGGACGCCCTCGTGGCATCCGGCACCGCGCTCGCTCCGGTATCCACGCCCGGCTTCCCGACCGCCGCGCTCCAGTTCGTTCTGGTCGCGGAAGCGGCGGCCGCTTTCGACACGCTGACGCGTTCCGGGAGGGACGATCTCCTGGTCCGTCAGATCCAGGCGGCATGGCCAAACGTCTTCCGCGCCGCGCGATTCATTCCCGCCGTCGAGTATATTCAGGCCAACCGCGTGCGGACAGAACTGGTCGAAGCCTGGAAGGAGAAGTTGTCGGGTTTCGACGTTGTGATTGCGCCCTGTTTCCAGGGAGATCAACTGCTGTCGACGAACCTGGTTGGACTGCCGTCGATCGCCGTTCCGAGCGGACTTGGGCCGGACGGCCTCCCGACGGGAACGTGCCTGATCGGACCTGGGTTCGGAGAAGCGGGTCTGGTCATCGCGGCGCGCGAGATTCAGGCGATCGCCGGATTTTCCCCTTCGCGCCCGCCCGGCTATTGAGGCGTTCTTGTTCCTGAAGAAAAATCGGTTATAGTGCCCGCGATGTCCCTTTCCCGGAGGGGTCGGTGGAACTTCTGAGCATCGTCATCCCAGCGTACAACTCGGAGTCGACGATCGGTCCTCTCGTGGACAAGCTCTTTGTTCTGTACGGATCGGAACCTCTCGAGGTCGTAGTCGTCAACGATGGCAGCCGCGACCGAACCCGCTCCGTTGTTGCCGGCCTCGCCGAAACGCATGCAGGCCGCGTCACGCTGGTCGAACTCGCCCGGAACTTCGGCGAGCACAACGCCGTGATGGCCGGATTGCACGAGACGACGGGCAACCTCGTGGTCGTGATGGACGACGACTTCCAGAACCCGCCCGAGGCGGTCGCCACCCTCGTCGCCGCAATCCGCGAGAGGGATCTGGATGTCGTTTACGCCCGGTACCCCAGGAAGATGCATGCGTTCTGGCGCAACTGGGGAAGCTGGTTCACCAATCTATTCGTCACTCTCCTGGTCGGCAAGCCGTACGGCCTGTACCTCTCCAGCTTCAAGGTGATGTCGCGTTTTGCCGTCGACCAGGTGCTCCGCTACACGGGACCGTATCCCTACGTCGACGGCCTGCTGCTGCAGTCGGTGGACCGCATCGACGCGGTCGTGACTCCGCACGCGCCCGAGGCGCGGCCGAGTTCGTATTCGCTGCGCCGTCTGCTGCGACTCTGGCTGACGACCGTGACGAACTTCTCCGTGTTTCCGCTGCGCGTCGCGTTCATGCTCGGGGTGTTCGCTTGTCTTCTCGGGAGCGCCATCATCGCCCAGACGTTTTACGAACGCCTGACGACGCCCGACGTTCCCCTCGGCTACGCGTCGCTGATCACGGTGGTCCTGTTTTTCTCCGGGCTGATCCTCATCGTCTGCGGATTGATCGGAGAGTACGTCGGACGGATCTTCCTGAACATCAGCGGCAAGCCGCAGTTCGTCGTCCGCCAAAGGATCGCCCACGCGCCTCAGGGGTTGGCCGTAGCCCAGCCGACCCGGAAATCCCGCGTCGGGAGTTGAGGCGCCATGGCGTCTCCCGGCCAGAACCACTGGAGCCACCGCGGTTTCCTGGGCTTCACGCTCGTGGGCCTCGCGCTCTACCTTCCGTTCCTCTCTACCCACTACGACCTGAACGGCATCACCGAGGTCCGCTCCGTCGAGTTCGGAGGGGCTTCCAGTTTGTGGATGCCCAACCACCTGTTGTTCAGGCCCGTGGGGTGGCTTGTGTGGACCGCTTCGCGCACGTGGGCGGGTTCGGAGGGAAGCGCGCTGGTTACGCTGCAGGTGCTGAGTGCACTCTTCGGCGCCGTCGCGCTAGGATTTCTCTATGTTGCGGTCTCGCGCGTCGTTCCCATCCGTCCGATCGCCGTGGGAACCACGATTCTCATGGCGACGACATGGGCCCACTGGACGACGAGCACGGACGTTGCGTACGTGACGATGGCGGCGGCCGCCGCTGCGGGCGCGGTCGCATTGCTGTTCCATGTCCGGTCGCCGACGGGATACATCGCGGCCGGTGCGGTGGGCGGCCTGGCGATCCTCGTTTGGCAGGCCAACCTCTTTCTCATTCCCGGCCTCGCCGCTGGCGTCTGGCTGCTCGACGACGCGCGTCCACCCTCGTTTTCCCGACGGATGGCGAATACGGTCCGTCTCGTTGCCTCTGCGGGCGCGGTTTCGCTTGCTGGATACCTGGCCGTCGGAATTCTCGTGTATGGAATCGACGGACCGGCGTCGTTCTTCGAGTGGACCACGAGCTACGGGGGCTCCATCCTCGTTCCGGCCTACGGCGATTGGCATCCTGGTGAAATCGTCCGAAGCGCAGCGACGCTGTTCGAAAGCGTGCTCACCGTCAGTTTCCTGGAAATCCTCGACATCCGGAGGCGTATGGGGTTCGAGGCTCCACCGGCGTGGCTCGCTCCGGCCGGCTTCCTCTTGTTGATGTCGGGCCTGGTGGCGGGGACCTTTGCCGGACGGCGGCTGGACTCCCGGCCGGTTCGGGTCGGGGCATGGGCGCTGGTCTCCTACTTTCTGCTCGTCGGGTTCAGCCTCTGGTGGGATGAAGGAGAGGTCCGATGGCTCGTCGTTCCGAACATCTTCCTCGCCATTCTCGTCGCTGGAGTCGTTCAGCGGTTCTGGGCGCATCGCGCGACACCGGCCCTGTTTCTGGTCGGCGTTGCCCTCGTCGGACTTGCGAACTTTCGCGCTTCGGTTTTTCCCCGGCATTTCCAGCCGAGCCCGATGAGGGAAACGGCGGCGTGCGTCGCCCGGAACATGGCCCCGTCCGATGTGCTGGTCGCGTCGGAGTGGAACTGGGCCGGATACCTGTCGTACTTCCACGATCGCGCCGTCATCAGTCTCCTCGACGTGGTGACGGCCGCCGGGAGCGTCGATGCGGGTCTGGAGTCGGCCAGCCGGGCGATCGCCGTGGCCGGACGGGATGGAGGCGTGGCGTACGTCATCGATCCCGATAGCTACAGCCCGGCCCACGTGGACTGGCTCGAGGCCCAGATCGGCCTGGACCGCGAGGACCTTGAATCCTTTGGCGCGGAAGCGGCGTTCGAATGCGGGGACAACCGGTTCCGGATCCTTGCCCCTGACTCGGGGTTGTCGCCATGACTCACCCCGACGCCATCTATCGGAACGCCCGCGTCCTCGTCACCGGCGGACTCGGCTTCATCGGGAGCAATCTCGCGATTC
>CAZTTI010000202.1:0-5835 GCA_964615925.1 uncultured Solibacteraceae bacterium | reverse complement strand
GTCTGGCAGATCTCGGCCCATTTCTCGACGGTGAAGTCCCCGAGCATCGTCTGGATCAACACGACGCCCGGTGTGGCGCTTCGGAACTGATACGCCCGGCCCTTCGGAAGCAGCGCCATGTGTCCGCGCCGGATCTTCACCCAGCCCATGTTCGTGCCTTTGGGTTCGCTGTCGAGGCGCACCGAGCCCTGTTTGCCCTCGGGCACGAGTTCGGTATCGGGCTTCAGGTAGTGCACTTCGATCTCCCCGTCCATCGCGAGAGCGGCCTCGTCGTGCGCGGCCGAGTACCACGGCGAATCGCCTTCGGCTCGCAGCGTCTCGATCACGTAGTGCATGTTCTTCCCGACACAGACCTTCTCGTACGGTTTGGACTTCGAGGCGACCTCGAAAACGTTCGAGAACGCATAATGTTTCGGGTCGGCGGCGATGGGCTCGACGCCACCTTTCCCGTAGTTATCGAGGGATCCGAAAACAGTGGGACGACTGGGCACGGGGGCACCTCCTCGGCCTGAAAGCCGGTTCGCGTGCACGTTATCACGAACGGCAACCAATCGACACCGCCGTGAGACCTCATTCTGGCGTCACACTTGACAGCCGTGACGGTGGCGGCAATCCTCCCACCATGGCTTCGCGAACTGACGTGGGCGTTCGTGTCCTGTTGATTGTGATTTTTTTCGCCCCCTTCGACTCCCTGGCCCAGGGACCCGAGCCGCTGTTCGGCGAGTGGGAGGTGCGTCCGGCCCCTGGAACCAGTGAATACAGGCGCATGACGTGTACGATCACGCCGATGCCGGAGGAAGCGGATCCCGAACGATTTCGCGTGACGTACGATCTGGTCGGAATCCGTGGTGGCGTGACACACCTCGAGTGGACCGGCCGCCTCGACGGCGACGACTATCGTGTCCAGGGGCTCGACTATGTCATGACGAACGCGTATTCGCGAATCGACCCGCGCGCGTTCCGCATCGTCACAAGAGTCGAAGGCCGCGTCCAGGCGACGGCCGAGACGACGGTTTCCCCGGACGGCCGGACGATGACGACCGTGACCCGGGGGATATCGGCCTCCGGGGAAGAAGTGGAAACGACCGTCGTGTACACGCGCGTGCGATGAAGGCCATGACGATCCTCGGGCTGATCGACGTTTTTTTTCACCTCTGCCGCGGACCGATTCGGATAGGATTGTGGGAATTTCCGAGGAGACTTTGCATGCGACTTCCGAACACGATCCGTCTGGGCGGCCTTCTGCCGACGTTGCTGTTGGCGTTGATGGCTGCGCCCGCGTCCGCTCAGATGGATCTGGTCGGGGAATGGTCTCCTCAATTTCACGAGGAACAACCGGAGCGGTTAGGTGGACCGCCAATCGGGGATTACGCCGGCCTTCCCATCAACGAAGCCGCGCGGCAGGCGGCCGAGTCTTGGGACGCCGGGATTCTTTCGGTCCCCGAACACCAGTGCAAGCCGCATCCCGCCGACTATTCGCCCCGGGGTCCGGCCAACATGCGATTGTGGAAAGAGGTCGATCCGGTGACGGGCGACGTGATCGCGTTCCGGACCCACATCCAGTGGCAGGCGCCCGAGCGGTGGATCTACATGGACGGCCGCCCGCACCCGGACGAATACGCCGCACACACGTGGCAGGGATTTTCGACCGGCGAATGGCTCGGGCCGATCCTCAAGGTGACGACGACGCATCTGAAGAAAGGCTGGATCCGGCGAAACGGCCTCCCCCGGAGCGATCGCGCCGAACTCACCGAATACTTCTATCGCCACGGCGACTACCTCACGTGGACCGTCATCATCGATGACCCCGTCTATCTCGAGGAGCCCATGATCCGGACGACGGATTTCGCCTGGGCCCCGGCACAAAACGTCGGAATCTATCCATGCGAGATCGTTTCCGAGGTGGACCAGCCGCACGGCTGGGTGCCGCATTGGTTGCCCGGAGAAAACCCCTGGCTCTCGGAGTTTGCCGCGGAGCGGCGCGTGCCCGTGGACGCCATGGAGGGAGGTCCCGAGACCATGCTTCCCGAATACCGGCCCGGTGTCATCGCCTACCAGCGCGCGCAGCCGGTTCCTGTGGAGACGGATGCGGAGACGGATCCGGAGTGAAGGCGCTCCTCGTCATCGCGCTGGGTTTTCTGCAACTGCAGACCATCATTGTCGACCCGGAGCAGGGCATCCACTATGCGGACGCCGAGGACCGCTCGGTGCGTGCCCTGCCGGTCCGCGACAACGTGTACGTCATTGTCGGAGCCGGGGCCAACATCGTCGTCCAGACCGGAGAGAACGGCGCTCTCCTCGTCGATACGGGGTCTGGGGAGGCGACCGATAAAGTTATGACGCTGGTCGCCCAGCTTTCCCCGTGGCCCGTGGGGTACATCCTCAACACGAGTTTCCTGGCCGACCACACCGGGGGGAACGCCGCGATCGACACCGCGGCGGAAGCCGCGGGAGGGGCGCGGGGACGGGGGACCCGGGGGAACTCGAGTGCGATCGCCGCGCACGAAGCCGTCCTCGGAAGGCTGAGCGCGCCGACCGGACAGGAAGCGCCTGCGCCCAGCGAAGCGTGGCCCTCCCAGACCTATTACACGGCATACCACGACATCTATTTCAACGGCGAAGGCATCCAGATGTTTCACGCGCCGAACGCGGTGACCGACGGCGACAGCATCGTCTTTTTCCGCCGCTCCGACGTCATCGCCGCCGGAGATATCTTCCTGACCACGCGTTACCCGACGATCGATACGGCGTCGGGAGGATCGATCAACGGCGTCATCGACGGGTTGAACCACATCCTTGAACTGGCGATCCCCGAAGAGAAGCAGGAGGGCGGCACGATCGTCATCCCCGGCCATGGCCGGATTTCCGATGAAGCCGACGTCCTCGAATACCGGGACATGTTGACCATCATCCGGGATCGCGTTCAGGCCGCGATCGACGACGGGATGACGTTCGACCAGGTCCGCGATGCGGGATTGACGCGGGACTACGACGGCCGTTACGGGAACACCGGCGGCGACCCGACGACGGACATGTTCATCCGCGCGGTGTACGAGAACCTCGCGCGTTGAAGGGAGGGAACACGATGAGAACGCGAATCCTTCTTGCCGCCGCAATCGCGGCGCTCCTCGCCGGGGCCGATGCCCGCGCGCACCACTCCTTTGCCGCGACGTACGACGAATCCGAAACCGTCGAGGTTACGGGAAAGATGGTCCAGTTTTCGTTTCGCAACCCGCACTCCTTCGTCCAGGTCGAAGTGACCGGGGGAGACGGTGAGACGGTGCGCTACGCCGTCGAGTGGGCCGGCACGGCGCAACTACGCAACACGGGCGTCGAGAACGACACGTTGCGGTACGGGGACACGGTGGTCATCACCGGGAACCCGGGCCGAAACCCCAGGGACCGGCGCATCCGCATGCGCACGGTGACGCGGCCCGACGGATTCTCGTGGGGGACGCGCGAAGGCGAGGTCGTCGACTGATGACGTCTCGACGCCTCTTCATACTCGCTGTGGCCATCGGGCTCTGGACCCTGCCGTCCGCGGCCCAGCAGGGCCCAGGCGGTCGTGGCGGCCGCGGAGGGCCTCCCGGCCCGCCACCCACTGCGGAGGAAGCGGCCACCGTCGATCTCGAAGGGTACTGGGTGTCGCTGGTGACCGAAGACTGGCACTGGCGGATGTCGCTGCCCGAAGCCGGCGACGTGGCCAGCATCCCATTCACCAACGACGAAGACGCCCGGGCCGAACTCGAGGCCTGGGATCCCGCGGCCGACGAAGCCTCTGGGCTCGAGTGCAAGGCCTATGGCGCGGTCGGCCTCATGCGGATCCCGACGCGTGTGCACATCGAATGGGAAAGCCCCGACGTTCTCCGCATCGAGTCCGATGCGGGAATGCAGGTCCGCCGCTTTCGGTTCAACGCCGCCGCAGACGCCGAACCGGGCGAGCCGGACTGGCAGGGGTTTTCCGTCGCCGAATGGGAGCCCCAGGCGGGAGGGCGAGGCCGCGGCGGTTTGGGAGGGGGGCGTGGAGGGCCGCCACCGGACGATCCTCCTGAAGACGATGAAGGTCCCACCGGGCCCCGGGTGGCCGGTTCGCTGAAGGTCGTCACGACGAACCTCCGTCCGGGCTACCTCCGGAAGAACGGCGTACCGTACAGCGGCCAGACCACGCTCACCGAGTATTACCATCGCACGCCGGAAACCTACGGCGACACCTACATGATCGTGACGACCATCGCTGAGGATCCGGTCTACCTGAACGGTCCGTTCATCACGAGCTCTCACTTCCGCAAGCTGCCCGACACCGGCAACGGCTGGAATCCCACGCCGTGTTCCGCGTATTGAGGCCGTCGACCGGTTATCTCCAGACGCGTTCGATCCCGTAATCGTCCAGCATCTCATCGTGGGATACGACGACGGCCGATCGGATTTGAGCCTGCGCGATGATCAATCGGTCGAACGGGTCCCGATGGTGCATCGGAAGGTTGCCGGCGTCGTAAGCTTCGGCGGGTGTGATGGGGATCCACAAGAGGCCGCTCTCTTCGACGACCTCGACCAGGCCATTCGGAGCCGTGAGTTTTCCGAGCGACCTCTTGATCGATACTTCCCACGCTGTCGCCGCGCTCACCAGGACCAGGGCGTTGGAGCCGGTGATCCGGCTTCGACTGCGGCGGGGAAGTCTCCGGTCATCAGTGAGCCACCAGAGCAGGGCATGCGTGTCAACGAGGAGCGTCGTCATCGTAGATGGAGTGCTCCAATTCGGGTATCGGCGCATCGAAGTCCCGCGAGGTGCGCACCTTTCCTTTCCACAAGCCCGGGACCCGCTTGGGTCCGGCACGATACGGCGTGAGTTCGACGAGGGGCCGCCCGGCCCGGGCAATGATGATCCGCTCGCCTTCCAGAGCGCGGGAGATGAGCCTGGAAAGCTGCGTTTTGGCTTCGTAACTGTTGACGATCTCCATAAGAAGAGCATAATCGATCGGGTCTGGTTGGTCTAGTCTGATGAAACGAGGTGTTCCCATCGTCGGCGTCATCGGATCGGGTGTCCGAGAGCACGCCGACCGCGCCGAACCGCTCGGCCGGTGGCTGGCGGTTCAAGGCGTCCATCTGCTGACCGGTGGCGGGAAAGGCGTGATGGAATCGGTCAGCCGTGCGTTCGTCGAAACGCCGGGGCGACGGGGCCTGGTGATCGGAATCCTGCCTTCGGATGATTCGGGATCGAAACCGCGGGACGGTTATCCGAATTCCTGGGTTGAGATTCCCATCGTGACGCACCTTCCGCTGAGCGGAGCCCAGGGCGAGAATCCGATGTCCCGCAACTCCATCAGCATTCTCAGTGCCGACGTGATCGTCGCGCTTCCGGGCGGCGACGGAACTGCGAGCGAAATCCGCCTCGCCGTGCGCCACGGGCGGCCGCTGATCGCGTTTGTCGCGTCGCGGGAGGAGATTCCCCGGTTGCCCGAGGAGGTCGAATCCTCGGATCGGATCGAGGTGATCCAGCGATTCGTCTCTCGCTCGCTCCGGACATGTCGACGGGATATTATGAACAAATGAGCACCGCCCACCGGCTCACCACAGCGGACGAACTGTTCGGAATGCCCGACGACGGGGATCGCTACGATCTGGTTCGGGGAGAGCTGCGGAAGATGTCTCCAGCAGGATTCCGGCACGGTGCAATTTCGCTTCGAATTGGCGCTCTACTGATGGCCTTCGTCGAGAAGGAGGAGGCCGGTATTGTGGTTGGGGCGGAGACCGGCTTCGTCCTTTCCGAAAACCCGGACACGGTGCTGGCCCCGGATGTCGCGTTTGTTCACAGGACCCGTATTCCGTCGGAAGGTC
>CAZTTI010000201.1:0-10119 GCA_964615925.1 uncultured Solibacteraceae bacterium | reverse complement strand
AGCCGGCCCCCCCCTCCGCGGAGACGGACCGCGGGGGGGCGCGCGGCTCGGAAGGGCCGTGGCGACGCGGGCCGTTCGGCGGCTAGCCGGCGAACGGGCCGAGGGCATCCGCCTCGAAGAGCAAGCCCGGAGCCAGGACGTGACAATCCGGAACGGCGTCGGGGGCCGACAACCGGTATCGGCGGGAGATGCGCTTGCGGATGCCCTCCGCGCCGCGCAACTGAGCGCCCTGTCCCGACGGATCGGACCAGTCCGCCGAGATCTCTCCGTATCCGAAGTCGAGAGCCGGCTTGACCGCGCCGCGCAAGGCCACCGGGCCACGATGCAAGGTTATCGAGGACTCGACCGCAACCGGCCCGGTATCGATGCTCGCGCCGGCTTCCGGCCAAACGGCGAGAAGACCGGCGACTGCCCACAAAAGGACCAGAGCGGAAGACCGCGGACGAATGATGTGGAAGAAGTGCCGCATCGGTTACATCGAGGATAGCGTCAACCGCAACGGCACACAACGAGAACCGTCCGCTTCAAGCGGCCGGGAGCATCACACTTCCGTCATGCGGGCTCACACCCACCGGAACGTCTTCAGCGCGATCACATAGCTCACGGCGCACCAGGCCGCCAGGATTGCGAGCGAGGGACCCTGAGCAAGCAGCGATTCACCCGAGAGCATCACGGCCCGCAGTGCGTTGATGACTTGCGTGAGCGGCAGGGCCTGGATCAAGGGCTGCGCCACGTCCGGAAATCGCTCGGAAGAAAAGAAGATTCCCGATCCGAGCCACATCGGAATCATCACCACGTTCATCAGACCCGACACGCCCTCGATCGTGCGGGCGCGCGACGCGATGAGCAATCCGATTCCCGCGAAGGTGATCGATCCGGCCAGCGCGATGACAACGATCTCGAGATAACTTCCCATCACCGGAACGCCGAACAGGAACCGCGCGGCCAGCAACAGGAACATCATCTCAGGAATGAAAAACACGACGCGGCTTCCCACGAGCGCGAGCAGGAAATGGCTCCGCCGCATCGGCGTCGCGACCATTCTCTTCAGGAGGTTCTTGACGCGCAGGTCGACGGTGCTGAAACCGATACCCCAAAGCCCCGCGCCCATCAGGTTCATCCCGATCAGGCCGGGAACGAGAAAGTCCACGTAACGGGATCCGGGGGCGTCGGTGTAGTTCTCATTTATGGCGATCACGTCAGCGCGGCCCGCACTGCGCTGGATGGCGTCGTCGACGAGGGCCCGCGTGGCCACGGCGTCGGGATTGGTCGGATCGTAGAAATAACGCACGCCACCGGCCGGGTCGGCGTCGACCAGAAGCACGGATTGATTGCGCCGGATGCGCTCGATGCCCTCCTCGAACGACCGGACGTCGACGTCGAATCGGACGTCCGACATCAGCTTCGAGATCGACGGGGACGACGACGCCCGATCGGACACGAGAAACGGCGTCCGGACCTCGGCATCGGTGTTGAATGCGAGGCCGAGGCCCACAACCATGACGAGGGGGAACCCGTAGGTCCAGAAGATGGCTTCCGGCTGCCGGAGATAGCTCCGGACGTTGGCCATGACGAGCTGATAGAACGGGTTCTTATTCATCGCGCAAGTGCCGTCCGGTCAGGTTGACGAAGACGTCCTCCAAGTTCACGTGGCGCGTGGTGAGGCTTTCGAGTTCGATGCGTTTCTTCGCGAGAAAATCGAGCAACGCCGGGATCGAACGATGGGGCTCCGACACCGTCAGAAGATACCGTCCGGTCTCCTCGACGACATCGCTGACGCCTTCGATTCCGGAAAAAATCGAAGCCTGGATTGCACGTTCGTCGTTCTTCAACAGGCCGAACTCGATGACGTGCTCGCCGCCGAGCCGAGAGATCAACTCCCGCGGCGAGCCGAGCGCGATGACCTTGCCGTGATCGACGATGGCGACGCGATCGCACAGCTTCTCGGCCTCGTCCATGTAGTGCGTCGTCAGCACGATCGTGTTGCCGGCGCGCTTGATGTCGCTGACCACGTCCCAGAGCTGGCGCCGGGCCTGGGGGTCGAGCCCGGTCGTCGGCTCGTCGAGAAAGACCAGCTCGGGCCGCCCAACCAGGGCGCACGCGACGGCCACCCGTTGCTTCTGGCCGCCGGAGAGCCGCGAGATCCAGGAATCGGACTTTTCGGTCAGCGCGACGAGTTCGAGCGCCTCGTCCGGCTCCATGCCTTCGGTGTAGAAGCTCCGGAACATCGTGATCGTTTCGAACACGCTGAGCTTCTCCCGGAGTTGGGTCTCCTGGAGCGTGATGCCGAGGCGCTGACGGAGCTGGTGGTCGTGGCCTGCGCCCCACCGCATTCCCAGGACCTCGACTTCTCCGGAGGTCGGTTCGAGGAGCCCCTCGACGATCTCGACCGTCGTGGTCTTTCCCGCGCCGTTCGGACCCAGCAGGCCGAAACACTCGCCCCGGCGGACGTCGAGATCCAGGCCGTTCACGGCTTCGACCATCTTTTTCTTCGTGTGGAACCGTTTGACGAGGGATCGGCAAACGACGGCGTGGTCAGTCATGGACTTCCATCCGGACAGGTCGACGGCCCGGCATCACGAACCGGTGAGCATGCTCCGCACGATCGACGCGCCCTCCACCATAGCACGCAACTTGCCGAATGCGGCGGATCGCGGCAGACTGTGACAGCCGCAGTCCGGCAGGACAACGATGCGCTCGGCGGGGATGAAGTTCATCGCGTTCCGGATCCGCTCGGCCACGACGTCGGGCGTCTCGACCGCGTGGGTCTTGACGTCGATGGCGCCCACACCGACCTCGAACTCGTTGGGATATTCCTTGAAGAGGTCCAGGTCCTCGCCTCCGCGCCACGCAAACTCAAGCGTGAGTTGATGGACGTGGGCGTCCAATATTGTCGGAAACAAATAGCGGTAGTTCCCGGCCCACGACGGTTTCCCGTAGCGGTTCCCGTAGCAGATGTGGAGGACGATCTTGGCGTCGACGCCGTCGACCAGGGTGTTCAGCGCCTGGATGCCCCACGGCAGGTCCTGAGGAAAACCCGAGTAGTAGGGCTCGTCGATCTGGATGCGGTCCGAGCCGGCCCGAACCAGTTCTTTCAACTCGAGGTTCATGACGCGGGCGATGTCGATCGCGAACGCCGCCTCGTCCGGGTAGTATTCGTTGCGGATCCGCTTGACGAGCGAGTGGGGACCCGTGACGGAGAACTTGGTCCCGAGACGCGTGTTCGCCTTGAGGAATTCGAAATCGGGGACCAGTCCGAGCCCGGCGATCGGCATTTTTCCGCGGACCACGCTGTCGTAGAAGTCGTAGTAGAAGTGCTTCGAGCTCTGATCGATGTCGACGCCCGGCAGCCGCTCGGCGAAGTAGTCGATCATGTTGTCCCGCCGCATCTCGCCGTCGGTGATCACGTCCAGGCCAGCAATTTCCTGGTCCTTGATCGCCGCCTTGCACGCCGCGTCGTGGACCTCGTCGAGCTCCGACTTCGGGATCCGCCGAAGCAGGTACTCGGTCTTCAGCCGCTCCAGCCAGCTCGGCATCGAATAGCTGCCGACCACGGCCGTGGGAAGTATGGGTAAGCTCATGATGTCGTCCTTCGCCGCCGGGTCGACGGTTATTTCTCCCGGTGTGTCGTGTAGAGAATCGACGTCCGTGAACCTTCGCGGTATTTGAACGGGACGAAGTGGACGTCATATCCGGACTGCCGCCCGATCTCGGCCAGGAGCGCACCGTTCACCCAGTTGACGACGGACCCGTCCAGCTTCCCCGGCCCCTTGAACCCGCCGCGGTAATCGGTCAGATGCGTGACGAAGATGTCCATGACCTGAAGGTAACCCCGCGGGTGCAGGAGCTGGATCGTACTCGAAAAACTTCCGACCGCTCCGGAGCTCAACTGAAACCGGACGGTTCCGGGCCCCGACGTCACCAGTTCCTCCAGATGCGACGGCTTGAGCCCGGCCGGAAGCCGGGCGTCCATGAGGTTATCGACCGTCACGAGCCGCTCCTCGAGCCGGATGGCCGACCAGAGCTCCATCCAGAATTCCATCGATCGGGATTGGTCATCGAACACACCGGGCCCGTTCTCGAGCAACCGTTCGATCGTCGCCGGAAACTCCTCCGCGCGGATGCCGAACTTCGCGGCCAATGAATCGCGCACGGCCGTAGTCAGGTAGGGCCGGACTTCCACAAAGTAGAACCGGCCGTCGCGCAACACGGCGTCGTCGGTCGGAAGATTGTCGTAAACGTTGGTCAGGTGGATGTAGAGGACTTTGTACCGAAGTTCCGAGAGCGACTGGAAGGGGTCCTTGGCGTCGACCTCCCGCGGCACGCCGAGGTGGCGATGCGGGCCGAGCGTGTCCATTGCGCGGGCGAGCGTGACCATCGAGTAGTCGCACAGGAGGAATCGGACGCGGGGATAGTATTCGGTCCCCTGCTCCCGGTCGAGCTCCTGAAAGCGCGTGAGCCACTGGCGCGGCCGCTCGCCGCTGCCGACACCGATTTCCATCACATACAGCTCGGGTGGCAACTGGCCGAGCGAGTCCATCTCCCGAATCAGTCCGTAGAACTCCCGGACCTGGTCGGCAATGATCTCGGGATTGTGCCCGTCGGACTGACCCGAAGGCAGGGCCTTCTCGTAGGTCTGGCCGGACGCGTTCTCCCAATCGAGCAAGTGCCGCCAATAGAGCGCATTGAACTTCCAGACCATGCTCGACCGCATCGGCCCCCAAGCTTCGAGCGGAAGCCGGTCGGTGGCTTCCCCGTCGGTCGACGCCTCGACCAGGGCCTTCTCGAGCGCATCGCGCAGATCGTCCCCCTCGACCTGGCGGAGGTCGATCGCCAACTCGACCAACGGAGACGGCGCGCCATTGCGAATGGACTTGCGGACCATGACCGTTTCGCGGAAGTTGGATTTGTACTGAACCCAGTCGAGCTGGACGTGGAGGTGCGGGAGGATCCCGGCATCGACGCGCCCCTCTTCCGCCAGAGACAGAAGCGTCGTCACGACCTGGCCGATCAAGCCGGTCCGGCCCTTCCGCATGTGATTGACTTGCAAGATCATAGTGGGGAGCCCACCGTTTATACACGAGGCCCGGGAGAAGGGTCAACGCGGGGTGCGTGCCGCGTGCAGGCCGCGTCCCAATCGAGTATCCTCAGTCGGTTCCACCAGGAAACGACACCATGAACGATCAGGTCTCCTCGGCTGAAAGACTCCTCGGCCTTTCGAAAGCTCTCGGCTCCGACTACGTTTTCACCAACCTCGGCAGCGACCACCCGGCTTTCATCGAAGCGTTCGCCCGAATGAAAGCGGCGGGAAAGCCGATGCCGAAGGTCATCACGTGCCCGCATGAGATGACGACGCTATCGGCGGCGCACGGGTACGCGATGATCACGCGCCGGCCGCAGCTCGTCCTGGTTCATGTCGACGTCGGCACGCAGAACCTTGGCGGGAGCATTCACAACGCGGCCCGCGGCCGCGTCCCGGCAATCGTGATTGCGGGGCTTTCGCCGGTAACGGAAAATGCCGGCGTGGTGGGTGGGCGGAACGAGTTCATCCACGACCTGCAGGACGCCCCGCGCCAGGGCGCCATCGTTGACCAGTACATGAAGTGGACGTATGAAGTGCGGGCGCCCGAATCCATTGACGGCGTGATGCTCCGCGCATTCCAGCTCGCGACGTCCGAGCCCCAGGGGCCGATCTACCTGAGCGGCGCCCGCGAAGTCTGGGAGAAGCCGGCCGGAATCTCGGGTGAAGTGGCCGCCGATTGGCCGGCCGCCCGGCTCGCCGGGCTCCCGGAAGACGGCATCGACGAAATCGCCGATGCGATCCGGGTCTCGAGAAGGCCGGTCGTGATCACGGCATACCTCGGGCGGAATCCCGAATCGGTCGGCAAGCTCCAGGCCCTTTCCGAGTCGGCCGGACTGGGAGTGTGCGAGGTCAGCCCGCTCTATACCAACTTTCCCGGCAGGCACCCGCACCACCTGAGCTACAAGCGGAACACGCTGGTCGAAGACGCAGATCTGATCCTGATGATCGACGTCGACGTTCCCTGGCTCAAGTCGCGCGTGAATCCGGGGCCCGGTGTTCCGGTCTTCCACATCGATTGCGATCCGACGAAGCCCGGAATGGGTTTCTGGCACTACCCGTCGCGGCGTTCCTTTTGCGCGAACTCCTTCCTGGCGCTGGATCAGCTGCGGGTGGCGGTCGGAGAGAATTCCCCGGGGCTGGACGAGCGGTTGAAGTGGATTGCCGAGGCGAAGCAGGCGGTCGCCCCGGATCGGGTTCCCAATGCGGCTTCCGGCATCCTGACGCCGGAGCAACTCACCGTCGGCGTCCGGGAGCTGATCACGGAGAAGACCCGCGTTGTGTTCGAAGCACCCACCGCCACCGAGCTCATTCCTCCGATCCTCGAGCTGTCGAGGCCTGGAAGCTACTTCAACAGCGGAGGAACCGGTCTGGGCTGGGGCGTCAATGCCGCGATCGGGATCAAGCTGGCGAGCCCGGACTCGGACGTCATCGCGCTGGTCGGCGACGGCTGTTACCAGTTTTCCGTGCCGACGAGCGCGTATTGGGTGGCGTCGACTTACGGCGCGCCATTCCTGACCGTGATCTACAACAACGGCGGCTGGAACGCGCCCAGGTTCTCGACGCTCGGCGTCCATCCCGAAGGCACGGCCAACGCGAACGACACGTTCTTCACGACGATGACGGCCGGCGCCCGGCTCGCCGACATGGCGCAGGCTTCGGGAGACGTGGCCGGCTATACCGTCGATGATGCCGCCGGTCTGTCCGAGGCGTTGGCGATGGCCATGGACGACGTTCGGGGCGGCCGCCCGGCCGTCGTGGACGTCCGCATCACGCCGTTTTCGCGCCAGGTGCTGGGACGGGACTGATCCACCGTATTTCGCCTCCACCGATACGAACCCGTGATAGAGTCCCCGGAATTCCACGTCCGAGCAACTGTGATCAACGCGCACTTCGAGGAGTATCGATGAGCCAGGTACCGGGTCGAGGATCGAGCAAGGAAATCATCGGAATCGCCGCCGCGATCGCTGGTTTCGCCATCATCCTGATGTTGCCCACGCCGGACGGACTCGGTGTCATGGGGCAGCGCATGGCGGCCCTTTTCGTCCTGATCCTGATCTTGTGGTCGACCGAGGCAATTCCAATCGCGGTGGCTTCCCTGCTTGCGCTGGTCTTTCAGCCGATCCTCGGCCTGAACGACCTCAACACGGCGTTCCAGAACTTCATCGGGCTCGTTTTCTTCTTCGTCCTGATCATGTTCATCGTGGCGCTGGCCTGGGTGAAGACGGGTCTGGCGCACCGTTTCGCGCTCACGCTGATTTCCAAGGCCGGTACCGATTCCCGCCGCGTGATCCTCGTCTTCACCGTGGGGACGGGTCTGGTGTCGATGATCGTCTCCGACGTCCCGACCTGCGCGATCTTCATGGCGGTCGCGATCGGCATTTTCGAGAAGCTGAAGCTCGAACCGGGCAAGTCGCAATTCGCCAAGGGCTTGATGCTCGCCATCCCGTTGGGCGCGCTGGTCGGAGGTGTCGGAACGATCGCGGGAAGCTCGATCAACGTTCTCGGACTGCAGATCATCCAGCAGGAGGGCGGGCCGGAGATCACCTTCCTTCAATGGATGGCCATCGGCATCCCGATGGTTCTGATCCTGCTCCCGACGACGGCGTTCGTGATCTCCAGGGCGTTCAAGCCCGAGATCGACGACATCGGGGACATCGAAGACATCAAGAAAGAACTGGCCGATCTCGGGCCGCTGACGAGCGACGAGAAGAAGGTCGTCATCATTCAGGCCCTCATGCTGGTGTTCTGGATCGCGGGCTCGTTCGTCCCGGCCTTCAACGTCGTCACCGTCGGCGTCTTCGGCGCGACGGCCATGTTCCTGCCGGGAATCAAGCTGTTCACGTGGAGGGAAGCCCAGGCGGCCACGGGATGGGACATCCTGATGATGGCGGGAGCGGTCGCCACGCTGGGCGCCGCGTCGTCGTCGAGCGGCCTGGCCCAGTGGCTGGTCGACATCTCGCTCGGAGGGGTGGCCGACTTCCCCATCGTCGCAATCCTGGCCATGATCAGCATCTTCACCGTTCTCATCCACTTGATGCTGCCGGTTTCGCCCGTGATCAACGCGATCATGATCCCGCCGATCATGATCCTGGCCGTGGAGGCGGGCGTCAACCCAGCGCTCTATGCGCTGCCCGTCATCTTCACCGCGTCGTGCGCGATGCTCATCCCGCTCGATCCGGTCCCGCTCCTGACGTTCTCGAAGGGTTACTACTCGATGTTCGACATGCTGAGGCCGGGCGCCATCATCAGCGTGGTATGGGTGATCGTGATGACGGCGACGCTGATGGTCGTCGGACCGATGATCGGCTTGTTGTAACGGATTCAGGAAACGCCCGTCTCCTGGTCCAGAGCCCCGTACTTTCGCAACTCGGGCCAGGCCCAGGCAACGGCCAGGACGACGAGGATCGTTCCCACCCCGCCCGTCACCACGGAAATGACGGGACCGAACAATTCGGCCACGGCGCCGGACTCGAACGCGCCAAGCTCGTTCGACGTTCCGATGAAGACCCCGTCGATCGCTGAGACTCTGCCCCTCATCGCATCCGGCGTCGACATCTGAACCAGCACCCCGCGGATCACGACGCTGATGTTATCGCACGCCCCCAGCACGGCCAGCGTCGCGAGCGAAAGCGGGAAGCTGGTCGAGAGCCCGAACACGATCGTGGCGAGCCCGAATCCCGTCACGGCCACCAGCAACCTGCGCCCGGCCTGACGCGCGGGCCGCGTATGGGCCTGGAGCAAGGCCATCGTGAACGCGCCGACGGCCGGCGCGGCCATCAACCACCCCAGGCCCGTCGGCCCGACTTCGAGAATGTCGCGGGCGAATACGGGCATGAGGGCGACGGCCCCGCCGAGCAGGACGCCGAGCATGTCGAGCGTGATCGCGGCGAAGACGACCGGAGTGCGGCGAATGAAGCGGAACCCGGCCGTGATCGACTCGATCTTCAGCCTCCGGTCGATCACCTTCTCGTGGACGTACGGGATGCCGGAAACGAGCAATAGGAAAATCAGAAGGCCGGCGGCGTTGATCAGGTAGACCGGCATCGCTCCCCGGAGCACGGCGATCAGCGCGCCCCCCAGGGCCGGGCCTCCCATCGATGACAGCTCGAATCCGCTCGAGTGCCACGAAACCGCGTTCGGGAACACGTCCCGCGGAACGATACGGGGAAGGAACGACCGGCGTGCCGGCTGCTGGAATCCGCGCGCGCACCCGCTGAGCAGAAGGAGCAGGAACGCGTTGCGCACGTACGCGTCGCCGTAGGCCGAGTTCCACGCCAGGCCGACGGCCGCCACCACGTTCACGGTGACCGAGAGGAGGAGGATCTTCTTCCGGTTGTACACGTCGGTCACGTGTCCGGCGAAAAGCGCCAGCAGGATGAGGGGAGCGAAGTGGATCAGACCGACATAGCCGAGGAAAAGGGCGGAATCGGTGCGCTCGTACATCTCCCAACCGATCGCAACCTTCTGCATCTGGTAGCCGAAAATCAGGATCGTGTGCGCGGTGAAGTAGCGCCGGAAGGAAGGAAGGCGAAACGCCGCGTACGAGTCGTGTCGGGCGCTGTCGGCGGGCGCAGGAGACATCTGAAGTCAGGCCATGACGCGGCCGCCCCAGAGCGATTCGAGGAACCGGCGCCACGGAATGATGCGCACGCCGTCGACGACACGCTCGACGGGTTCGTTCGAAACGACGTATGCCGCTTTCGGTGAGTATTCTGCGATAAAGGCCTGGATCGGCCTCAACATCCTGTCGTGAACGCGCGCGGCCCCTTTCACTTCGATCGCAACTTCGCCGTCGCCGAGGATGAAGTCCACTTCCCTTCCCGCACGCGTCCGCCAAAAGCGGATATCGTATCCGATACCGCTGTACGAAGAGTGGGCGGTCAACTCCGTGAAGATGAAATGCTCGAACGCTCTCCCGAAAGCATCGGTTGCGGGAACGATTTCTCCGCGACGGAGGATGCTGGACGCCACGCCGACGTCGAACAGATAGAATTTCGGGGCCTTGGTGATCAGTTGCCGCCCCGCGCGCCGCCGGT
>CAZTTI010000200.1:0-4420 GCA_964615925.1 uncultured Solibacteraceae bacterium | reverse complement strand
GCCTCGATCACACGGGAGGAGACCAATGGAAAATGTGAATCGCCGAGAATTTCTGGCCATGGCCGCGGCCGCGCCGGCCGTCGCCAGGACCGCCGAGGCCCAGCCCCAGACGTCCGGTTCCGGTCAGATGTTCGTCTGCATGCACGGGTACACCGGGTCGCTCCACGACTTCCGGACCTGCATGGAAGGCTGGGCCCGCGCCGGCATCACCGCCGTCGAGCCCGATCTTCCCACGGTCCGCCAGTGGGCCGAGAACGAATCCCCCCGGATGGCGCGCAACCTCCTGGACGACCTCGGGCTCCGGGCCGTGTCGTCGACGAACCAGCTCTTCCTCGAAGAGTCCGGGCCGCAACGCGAGCGCGCGATCGAAGACCTCAAATGGAAGGTCGAACTCGCCGAGATCCTGGGCGCCGACCGCCTCGTGATCCCGTCCGCCGCGAGTCAGCCGCACACGATCGCCGACTACGACGAGGTCCGCCGGAACCTGATCGCGGCGGCGGACATCGCGCGGCCCCACAACGTCACGCTGATGGTCGAGTTCACACGCGCTTCGACGCTCGTCAACAACCTGCGGACCGCGCTCTGGGTCGTCCGCGGGGCCAACCATCCCAATCTGGCCGTCATGCTGGATACGTTCCACTTCTGGAGCGGGATGAGCAAGTTCGAGGATCTCGATCGCCTCGAGAACGGCGAGCTCCACCACCTGCACTTCGAGGACACGCCCGACATGCCGCCGCTCGAAGTGATGCAGCGCGAGCGCGCTTTCCCGGGAGAAGGGATTGCGCCCCTGGGGCGGATCGTGGAAGTCCTCAAGCGCAAGGGATACGCCGGACCGGCGTCGCTCGAGATGTTCGACCAGGAAACGCGCGGCATGGATCCCTACGACCAGGCGATGAAGGCGCGCGAGACGATCGAACCCCTCATCGGATAGCTCACAGGAGAGAACCGTGGCGGATCGCATTCAAAAAGGCGGACTCCGGGTGGCCCAGTGTCTGGCCGACCTCGTGGACAATGAAATCGCGCCCGGAACCGGCATCGATCCGGAACAATTCTGGGCATCCTTCGAATCCATCATCAATGACCTCGCACCCAGGAACCGCGAGCTGCTCGCGATTCGCGACCGGTTGCAGTCGGAGATCGACGAGTGGCACAAGGCTCGAAAGGGCCAGGCCTTCCATCCCGCCGAATACAAGGCCTTCCTCGAGGAAATCGGCTACCTCGAACCCGAAGGGGGCGACTTCCAGATCACGACCCCGGAGGTCGATCCCGAGATCGCCGAGGTTGCCGGGCCCCAGCTCGTCGTTCCGGTCATGAACCCGCGATACGCCCTGAACGCGGCCAACGCGCGATGGGGCAGCGTTTACGACGCCCTCTATGGCAGCGATATCATCGAGGAAACCGACGGGGCCGAAGCCGGCGGGAAATACAACCCGGTGCGCGGCGCCAAGGTCGTGGCCTTCGTCGCCGGATTCCTGGACTCGGCCGTGCCGCTCGAGAAAGGAAGCCACGTCGACGCGCGAGGTTATGCGCTCGACGAATCCAACGGAACCCGGACCCTGGCCGTGGAACTCGGCGACGGTTCAAATGTCGGGCTGAAGTCGCCCGGACAGTTTGCCGGCTACAACGGCGGAAGCGACCGGCCTTCGGCCATCCTCCTCCGGAACCATGGCTTGCACATCGAGATCCAGATCGACCGGGACCACCCGGTCGGAAAAGACCACCCGGCCGGGGTGAAAGACGTCGTCCTCGAGGCCGCCGTGACCACGATCCAGGATTGCGAGGATTCGGTCACCGCCGTCGACGCCGAGGACAAGACGGAGGTCTACCGCAACTGGCTCGGTCTGATGAAGGGAACCCTCGAGGCCACGTTTCCGAAAGGCGGCAAGGCGCTGACGCGGAAGCTGAACCCGGACCGGACCTATATCGCGCCCGACGGGTCGGGGGTCGTGCTCCATGGCCGGAGCCTGCTGCTCAACCGGAACGTCGGCCACCTGATGACGACCGACGCGGTCCTCGACAAGGACGGCAACGAAATCCCCGAAGGGTTTCTCGACGCGATGATCACGTCCTTCGCCGCGCTTCACGATCTCAAAGGAAACAGCCCGGTCACCAACAGCCGCACCGGCCACATCTACATCGTCAAGCCGAAGATGCACGGCCCGGCGGAAACCGCGTTTGCCAACGAACTCTACGGGCGCGTCGAACAGGCCCTGGATCTTCCGGCCAACACGATCACGCTCGGCATCATGGATGAAGAACGCCGGACCACCGTCAATCTCAAGGAGTGCATCCGGGCCGCCCGGACCCGCCTGATCTTCATCAACACCGGGTTCCTCGACCGGACCGGCGACGAGATCCACACCAGCATGGAAGCCGGGCCGGTCCATCGGAAGGAAACGATGAAGCAGATGGACTGGATCAAGGCGTACGAAGACTGGAACGTGGACATCGGTCTGGTGACCGGCCTCCGGGGCAAGGCCCAGATCGGCAAGGGCATGTGGCCGAAGCCCGACAAGATGAAGGAGATGTGGGAGTCCAAGAAAGCTCATCCGATGGCGGGGGCCAACACGGCCTGGGTCCCGTCACCCACCGGCGCGACCATTCACGCGATGCATTACCACGCCGTCGATGTCGGGAAGCGCCAGAAGGAGTTGGCCGGGCGCAAACGCGCGAGCCTCGATGCGATCTTGTCCATCCCCCTGCTCGGGAACACGAACCTTCCCCGAGAGGAAATACAGGCCGAGTTGGACAACAACGCCCAGGGGATCCTGGGCTACGTCGTCCGTTGGGTGGAACAGGGCGTCGGCTGTTCGAAGGTGCCCGACATCCAGGACGTCGGCCTGATGGAAGACCGGGCAACATGCCGGATCTCGAGCCAGCATATCGCCAACTGGCTGTACCACGGAATCGTGAGCGAAGCACAGGTACGGAAAACCCTGGAGCGAATGGCCGAGGTCGTCGACCGCCAGAACGCGGGCGACCCGTTCTACCGCAACATGGCCCCGGATTTCGCTTCGAGCGTCGCGTTCCAGGCCGCTTCGGACCTCGTGTTCAAGGGCCGCGAACAGCCGAACGGATACACCGAACCGATCCTGCACCGGCGCCGACGGGAAGCCAAGGCCAAATTCGGTGTGAAATCGGCTCCCTAATGATCTGTTGCGCCGACCCGAATCCGCTGCATATACTCGTGTTTCTTAATTGAACATGCCATCATTTTCTTCAATTCTTCGAGGAGGGTTCCCTATGACTATGTCGAGACGTTCGCGCGGGTGGGCCATCGCCGCCTGCGTTGGACTGATCGGACTTTTCGGGACGATGCTCGTCTCCACTCCGATGACGGCCCGGCAGGCGCCCCAGGCGCTTCCCGACGGCTACATCGGCGGAACGGTCACGAGCACGAACGGTCCGGAGGCCGGCGTCTGGGTGATCGCGGAAACCGACGACTCCCTGACGCCCATGATCAAGATCGTCGTCACCGACGACCAGGGCCGGTTCATGCTGCCCGAACTCCCGAACCACGAGTACGACGTGTGGGTCCGCGGATACGGCCTGGTGGACTCGCCCAAGCAGCAGGTCCGCCCCAACGTCGAGAACCTCGCGTTGACGGGCGTCGTCGCCCCGACGCCGCAGGCCGCGGCCCAGTATTATCCCGGCAACTACTGGTGGTCGATGATTGACTTTCCAGGGGAGGACGAATTCCCCGGAACCGGCCCGGACGGCAACGGCATCAGCCCGGAGGTCGACAGCCAGGCCAACTATATCCACCGGATCAAATCGA
This sequence comes from uncultured Solibacteraceae bacterium, assembly GCA_964615925.1. GTDB lineage: Bacteria > Acidobacteriota > Terriglobia > 20CM-2-55-15 > 20CM-2-55-15 > JAJEDW01. The sequence goes on along the minus strand of CAZTTI010000200.1, from coordinate 642 downwards.
ACTGCAATTTCTGCCATCAGGTGGGCAACGCCCTGACACGCGACCTGTCCCACGTCTATGAACAGGCCGCCGAAGAGATCACCAACGATCGCGAAGCCTGGGATTATCGCCTTCGCGGCGGCGTCCGCGGCGGAAACATGTACGGTGTGGCCAATCAGATGGGTCTCGAAGGCACGCTCGACATGCTCGTCGACTGGACCGATCGCATCCAGGCGGGTGAAGTGCCCCCGGCACCGCCACGACCGGATGGCATCGAGCAGAACATCGTCATCACGTTGTGGGATTGGGGCACGGATCACTCGTTCATGCACGATCAGATCGTCACCAGCAAACAGGATCCGACGATCAACGCATATGGCCCGGCCTACGCGGTGGACGCCGGCCATGGAGCGCTCGTCGTCCTGGATCCCATCGAGAACTCGACGTTCAGTCTCGAGATCCCGACGCGGCAACCCGATGTCCGCGGCCGGTTCCCGGTGCCGAATCCTCCGTCCCTCTGGTGGGGCGATCAGCATCTCTGGGGCCCGGACTACCCGAAAGCGGACCCGCACAACCCGATGATCGACAGCCAGGGCCGCGTGTGGATGACGTCGAAGATCCGCAACGACGCACCGGACTGGTGCAGCGACCCCGCGGTCAACA
>CAZTTI010000199.1:0-7371 GCA_964615925.1 uncultured Solibacteraceae bacterium | reverse complement strand
GTGTCGAGCTGGCCGAGTTCGAGGGAACTCGGGGTTCGGCGACGGAATCTTTCGCGCGGGAGGGCCGGGAACTGTATCACGGCAACCAGATCCTGGCGGGACACGTGTTCGGATATGATCCCCAACGCGCCTTTGGTCAGTCGGATCACACTCTTGAGAACATTCATCTTGCTCTGGATCGCACTTTCGCGACGCCGGAAGGCGCACGTCGGGCCAAGCGGAGACTGGCCGACTATCTGGTCCTGGATGCCTTGATCGGCAATACGGATCGCCATCACGAAAACTGGGGAATTCTGCGAAAGCGTACTGAAGAGGGATGGACCGGCATGGTCGCGCCGACGTTCGACCACGCTTCCGCGCTCGGGCGCGAGTTGGTTGACGAAAGCGCGGGCACGTGCCGACGCCGCATCTTGGAAGACGACCGCATCGGGCGCTATTCTGAAAGGGCGCGGGGCGCCATATTCTGGGCTTCGACGGACCCGCAGGCGGTAAGCCCGCTCGAACTGGTCCGCCGGGCCCGCGAGTTGCACGCCGGGCTATTCGCGCCGGCGCTGGAAAGCCTGCAGAACCTGGGGCGGGACGTATTGGAGAGAGTTGTCCGCCGCGTGCCCGCCAACTGGATGTCCGATCTGGCGCGGACCTTCGCTGTCGACCTGATGTGTTACAACTTGGATCAGTTGAAACGGATGAACGGATGAAAAACAAGACGCTTTTCCTCGCGTGGCAGGACAGGCGCCTGACCCGTCAATGGTTTCCGGTTGGCCGACTCGACATCTCGCCCGGAGACCATATCTACACGTTCCGCTACCTCAAGGGGGCTCAGCACGCCCAGCAGGCCGCCGGCTTCGAACCATTGATGGACTTTCCCGACTTGAATCGGACTTACGAGTCGTCGGTTCTGTTCCCGCTGTTCATGAACCGGATCATTCAGTCGAACCGCCAGGATTTTCCAGAATACCTCCGGACGCTGGACCTGCCCGAGGGTTCGAGCCCCACGGACATTCTGACCGTGACCGGGGGACCCCGCGCCACGGACAACTTCGAAGTGTTCCCGATGCTCGAACGGAATCCGGACGGCACGTTCGACAGCCGGTTTTTCCTGCATGGCTGGCGGCATCTGAACGCGGATGCGCAGGATCGGATCTCGCGCCTCCAATCCGGCGAGAAGCTCTATGTCACGATCGAGCTTACGAATCCGGTGTCGCGCCTCGCCGTCCAGATCCAGACCCAGGATTACTACATGATTGGCTGGGCCCCGCGCTACCTGGTGGGCGATCTGGTCCAGGCGATCGCGGCGTCACCCAGCGAATACGGAGCGAAGGTGATCCGCGTCAACCCTATGCCCACTCCGGCCTCCCAACGTCTCCTGATCGAGTTGACGGGTCGGTGGCCCGACTATCAACCGATGTCATCGGGAGATTTCGAACCGCTGGCTGCCTGAAGATCCATTAACGTCACACAAAGCGCCGGGCTCTCATCGTTTCTGCAGCCTCGCCTCCCCGTCATGCAGAAACGATTACCTTGATGAACTCGCCGTCCGCCTCGCGCGACGTCCCAACGACGAGGCGTATTTCCCCTTCACCGGAATGCTCGATCCACCCACGGGCGTGGATGGTCTCGCCCGTGCGAGCCTGTCCGGTATAGGTGTTCGTGTAGGTGACGACTTCTCCGATCTCAGGGTGGTCGATCACGAAGCGCGCGGGATAGTCGAAACCCCAACGATCATCGATGACGCCCGCCCGAATCTCGGCGATCCCTTCCTTCCGCCACTTCCGGGTCTCCTCGACGCTGGGGAGCACCATCGACAGATCTACCTTGGTCTGGCCGATCACGAACTTGTTGTGTTTGCGGCGTTCGTGCCACACGTATTCCCCGAAGGTCAGGCTGGACGCCCGGCGGGCATAGGCCTGGGGCCACCAGCTCCCACCGAGGGCCTGGAACGTCCCGGAATCGATCGAACGCCGAACGGTTTCACGCGCGCGATGAAACGCATCGCGGTCGTAGACGACCAGATCGATGTCCGAACGCGGAGAGTGGGCGCGGACGAGAAGCGACCCCGTGACTCCGAGATGGGAGGATCGAATGCCGCTTCCGGAAAACGTCTCGAGAACCGCTTTGGCTTTCCCCTCCACAGGGTCGCGGCTCGGAGTGCCGAGGATTTCGGCAGCGCGAAGACGCGGCTGGTAATGACGTATGACGCGCGACGGCGGGATGCCGTGGAGGTCCACGTCCCGGAGGTTGCTTTGGAACGCGTAATCCGGGTCCGCCGCAGCAATGACCTCGTGGGCGTCGCCGGTCTCGACCTTTCGCCACCGGCCGCGATCGCGAACGTAGCGAAGAAACGCCGGGATGCGCTCTTCACCCTTTCCGGGACTGGCGAGTTCGGTTCCGCTGGCCACGACCGCAAAAAGATAACCTTCGGCGGTCTCGACGAAATCGCGGGCGACGTATCGCATTCGTGACGGACCCGGCCCGCTGGCCCCTAGCGGTAAACGGTGAGGTTTCTGTACGCGGCCTCGACGTTCTTCTCGCGCAACCGCTCGTACTGGGCCCAATCGGCGTACTCCTCGAGCATGACCGCCGCCTTGGCTTCCTCGAGGCTGAGGCCTTCCCGGATGGCGGCGTCGACTTCGCGAACCAGGTACTCGAAATACTCGCGCGTAGCGGTCACGTCCCCGGGGGTAAAAAAAACGCCGTGGGCCGGGGCCAGAATCTCGTAGTCGAGTTCCTCGACGGCCCTGTAGGAAGCAATCCACTCCCGCAAGGGGTGCCCGTCGAATGGCCCGCAAGCGCTGGGAAGCGAAAGCATCGTCTCGCGCACGAGAGCGTCGGCGAGGAAGTCCGCTCCGAACACCACTCCGGCGTCGGGGAAATAGATCACGGTCATGTCGTCGGCGTGACTGCGGCCCGGGTGGATCAGTTCCACCGTGTGGCCGCCGAGCTCGAGACGCATCCGATCGCGGTAGACGATGTCCGGGGGGTGGACCAGCGAGAAGTATTCCTCCGGCGTCAGGTGGCCGTCTCCATCGGCATCCTTGTTGGTCGAGAACCGGCCGCCGCACACGCCGGGAGATTCGGCGGCCGGAATGTTGAATTCCTCCGGCTCGAACGTCCCATTCTGGTTCCGGTCGATCATGTCCCCGGGCATGTGGGGATACCGGCCGTCCATGTTCCGCAGCATCGTCTCGTGAGCGATGAACGTGGCCGTATCCGCGAACACGGCTCCTCCCTCGACGTGGTCCCAATGACTGTGGCTGTAGACGACGTATCGCACGGGGATACCCGGGAATCGTTCGTCGAGCTCGGCCTTCAATTGGGTCGCAAAAGCGGTATTCAGCGTGTCGCCGATCAGGATGCCCTCGTCGGTGACGAGGAAGATGTTGTGCCAGGCACCGTTTGTTGCGCGATAAACGTCCCCGGTGACCCGGGTGATCGTGGCTCCCCCGCGCTGCGCCAACGCCACGAGGGGCAGCGCGATCCCGATCACGACACCCAACGTGAATGCCGTCCTTCGAATCCCCATGAATCTTCCTCCATGTCGAGTGACGCTGACGACAGTCTATACCCGCCATCCGCCCTCGAGCAGCAGAACGAAGATGCTGGCGGCGGTCAGATCGGCCGTCGTCCCGGGATTGGCGGTATGCGCCGGGTCACGCAAATCGTGATCCAGCGCATCGATCGCGGCGCGGCCTTCGGCCGAACGCACTCCACCCTGCGCACAAACGCGGCGGGCGCGCTCGGACACGCCCTCCGCCAGCGTCGTTCCCCCGCGGCGGGCAATGTGGGTGTCCGGGGCCGAACCGAGCAGCGTCAGGAACAACTCGACGACGGCGTCGTCCCACGAGAGCCCGTCACCCCGGGCCCGCCGGAGCGCCGGCACGCCCACGTTGGACGTAACCTCGTACGCGGAGGTGTACTCCCGCGCGATACCGTCGCGTTCGGCCGCGAGCGTCATCGCTTCGAGCAGAGTGACGGTAGGTTCACCGGAGACATCCTGATCGCCGGCCTCTCCGAGCCCGCCGGGGGCGGCCATGCGAATTGCGCGATAGACGTCCGAAGCGTCTTCGACCGTTGTTTCGTTGAGCACACGCGCGAGGTCGGAGTGGAGGCTGGATGAGGCCGTCGTCGCCGCCTTCGCCAGAGGCGCAAACAATAGAACGATCCCGAGGTTCGAGTTCGTTCCCACCCACCGCGACGTCGACTCGATGGCGCGGAGGATCGTCTCGCCAACACGGCGGTCCCGGCTATGAAGAAACGGCTCGCCGATCGCGGCGGCGCTGGCGAGGAAGTCCGTATACGCAAGGTCCGAGAAGTTCCGTCCCGGGAAAACGTTTCCCGGCTTGGGAGCGCTGGCCTCGAGCAGGCAGGCGAGTTGAGCCGCCGCGGCCACTTCAGCCGGAGCCTGCAGACGTCCCATCACGCGCCGTACAGAGAGGAACGCAGCACTTCAACGGAGAGCGCACCGCCGTGGAACGTGTTTCCGCTGGCGATGCTCGTCAGCCAGACCTCGCCCGGGCTGAACAGGAGAGGGTCGATCTTGTAGAAGTCCTTGTCGTAACGCCGGAAGATCTCGATGAAGGGTTCCCCGTAGTCCGACGATGCCGAAGCCGGAAGGCGCTCGGCCAGGCCGGCCAGTTCGTCGTCGGGGGCATCGATCGCGTAGCGCGCCTGTCCCCCGTAGAGCACGCAGTCGTTGGTTCGCCCAATGGCGCGCACGTCGCTCTTCGCCACCGGAGGCAGGGGCGCGGTCCCGATCGCACTTTTCACCCGGCCGACGTCGAATCCCAGGGTGCCCATCTTGTGCAGCCCGGTTTCGACGATGCGGGCGACGATCTGGACGCCTCCCGCCAGGCTCCGCGTGGGAGCGACGGCCAAGGTCAGCGCGTCCGGCGCCAGCCCGGACTTGCGGGCCACCCAATCGGCGACGCCTTCATCGGGAAGCACCGCGCCCTCGAGGACGAGGACGCCACGGCTCGCCTGTTCCGAACAACCCAGCTTTCCGAAGAGTTCTTTCTCGACCCGGGCCTCGGCCCGAAGGGGACCCGAACCCATTGCGAAGTAGCCGTCGGGCGCGATCGCCCAGCCGGCATATTGCGACGCCATGCAGGCCATCGCCGGATGGTCGGTCCGAACCTGGACGCCGGACCACGATTCGCCCCCGATCATCAGGGGAACGAAGGTGATGTACCCCAAACCTCCCATGCAGAGTTCCGTCAGCATCAGGCCGGCTTCCAGCCCACCCCCGACCTCGACGCCGGCGGCGATGACGCGCGCGCCATTCCCGAGCCTGTGGAACGCGATCCGAAGTTCGGCCGCACGTTCCGCGTAGCCGTCCGCGAGCCGCCAGGCCCGCTCGTTCATTCCAAGATTCGGTGTCATTCGCTCCTCACCATCATTGCCGGGTGATGGACTCCGCTGTCAGGATCGCGATCGCCGACGCCGGCCCGTCGGGAAGAGCCACTTCTTCCGGGACCCGGAGACCCGCGGCTGCCGCGGCGGTTCTGGCCAGGTACGCCCCGCGCCCGATGGGCAGCGCGATTGACCCAATTCCGCATCCCGCCCTCTCGAGGACCTGTTCGATCCCGCCACGGATCGCGCGGACCTGGGCTTCGACGACGGCGCTCGCGATCTGGGTAATCGCGAGATCGTCCAGCATCTCGCGGTCTGCGCAAACCATCCGGGCCAGCCGCCGCGCCGCGTCCTCGCGATCCCGGCCGCCGCCGTCCGGCGTCTCCGGCGTATAGTCCCCCTCGTCCAGCAGACCGAGCCATCGGTGCGCGTCGGCGGCGATCGCGAACACTTCCGACGCGACACGGCACGGGCGGCCGCCCAACGAAACGACGTCCAGAATGGCACAGACGGGCGTGCGAGTCGCGCCGGTGTAAACGAGTTCCCCCTCACGCAGCCGATCCGTGTCGGTTCTGCCGATGGCGGCCACGCGCCCCGCGACGAGGGGAACGATGTCGGTCGTTGTGCTCCCGACGTCGATGAGGACGGCGTCGGGAAATTCCCGGGCGGCGACCGTCGCGGTCGCCATCCAGTTGGCGGCCGCAACCGTCAGCGGCGAATCCCGGGCATCCGGGATGGTCCGGAACGATCCGTCCACTCCGAAGACGCGGATCGGAATTCCCGGAAAGGCCTCTTCGAATGCATCGAGCACCGACGAAACGCCCTCGCGTTTGGTTTCGAAACAGTCGGCCAGTTCCGCCGTCATCGTCACGCCCATCACACCGGCGGGCTCGCCGAATTCCCGCGCCATCTCCGAGAGAATCCTGGCGAGGCGCTTCGGCTCGCGCCAGAGCGGGAACACTCGCTCGATCGTCGAGGGCCACAAAGAACCAGCGACGTGCCGCGCCACTTTGACGTTGGCTCCGCCCACGTCCCAACCGAGCACGCCGGGTTTCACGGACATACGCGCAAGGGTTCCGAGGAAAAGATCTCCCCAACTTCGGAAAATCGCACGCACCGTGCAGGCCGGATCGCGGCGGGAAGGCAGCCGTGGACCGCGTCGATCGCGAGAGCCGCCAGGTTCTCCTCGATCGCGCAACGGATACCAAGGTACGCCGCCGTCAGCCGCGGATTGATCTCGATGACCACGGGTCCTTCGGGACCGATCACGAGATCGATTCCGGCATAACCCCGGAGTCCCGGCACGGAACGGCAGGCCCGGAGGGCTGCATCGGCCGCGAGGGAAGCGTCGGGATGATCGAAAGGCGTCACACCGCCGGAATATCGGAAGGTTCCGGCGAGTTCCTGGGAGTTCACCGCAACCACGACGGCGTTGGGGCCGTTGGTCAGGACCGACGCGCTGACGGCGGTCCCGGGAAGATACTCCTGCGCCAATCCGTCAACGGGCAGGCGATCGACTTCGTCCAGGGCGGCGTCCATGTCCGGATACCGGCGGACGCCTTCGGAACCGGCGCCGCGCCGCGGCTTGACCACGATGGGAAACGGCAAAGCCGAGAGTGCACGCGCGACGACGCCCGAATCCTTGCTTCGGGGAAGCCGGACCGTCGCCGGGTACCGGACACCGTGCCGCGCCAAGCGCTCCCCGAGTGAGGCCTTGTCCGACGCCGCGCGGATAGAATCCGGTCCGGCGCCGAGCAACGGCTTCCCGCGCCGGTCGACGCGACGGGCCACCTCCTCGTGACACCCTCCGGTTTCGGGGGCGATCAGCCACACGGCGTCGACCTGGTCGATCAACCGGTCGAGCGCCGATTCGTAGTCCTTGCCCGAAGCCGGCATCGCTGCCCCGACGACTGCGGCTTTCCGGCAGAATCCGAATCGCGGATCCAGGCTGACGACGACATCATGCCCCGCGGCCGCCACATCCTCCGCCAGCGCGTCCCTCATCGCGCGGCCTTCGCGCTC
>CAZTTI010000198.1:0-9097 GCA_964615925.1 uncultured Solibacteraceae bacterium | reverse complement strand
GTCAAGGATCCCGACGCCTACGAGGTGGTCGCCACGCCAGCGGCGCGCGCCGATATTCCCGCCAAGGTCGCGGGCACCTACACCTACATGCAGCACCTCCGGCGACCGAACATGCTGCACGGGCGCGTCGTCCGACCCCGGGGCCAGGCCGCCTACGGGCATGGCGCCCCGGTTCTGAACGTCGACGAAGCGTCGACCGCCGGCATCCCCAACGTTCAGGTCATCCGGCGCGGCGACTTCATCGGCGTCGTCGCGCCGGAAGAGTGGGACGCCGTCCGGGCCGCCGAACAACTGGACGTCACATGGGACCGGACGCCATCGATCCCGTCGAGCGACGACGTCTACGACGCGATGCGCGCGATCCAGACTGACGACGCGATCGTCCTCGAAGAAGGCGACGTCGAAAGCGCCGTTGCCGGGGCCGCCCATGTGGCCGGGTTCACGGCCGACTGCCCGTACCAGGCCCATGCCGGCTTCGGGCCCAACTGCGCCCTCGCCGACGTCCGTTCCGATTTCGCCGAAGTGGCTTGTTCGACCCAGGACGTCTACGGCACGCGCCGGCTCCTGGCCGGCATCCTCGGGCTCGAACAGAACCAGGTCCGCGTTCAATACCACGAAGGCTCGGGCACCTACGGCCACAGTTGCTGGGACGACGTCGCGATCGCAGCGACCATCCTGTCGCAGGAAACCGGCCGTCCCGTCCGCGTCCAGTTCATGCGATGGGACGAACACGGTTGGGACAATTACGGCCCGGCCCATGTCGGTGAAGCCCGCATCGCGGCGGACGAAAACGGCAGCTTCGTCGCGTACGAATACGACGGATGGCACCACAACTGGTCGAACGTCGAAACCTCGGCCCAGCTCTCCGGCGCCGGTCAGGCGGCCGAGTGGCCAACGATGGCGGCCCAGATGGTCAACCCGCGAGATTGCGGCGGGATGTACTCCCTGCCGAACCAGCGGCTCACGAACCATCACGTCCCCGGTCTCGGCTTCCTGAAAGCGGGCTGGCTGCGGTCTCCACTGGACCTGTCGTATTCGTTCGTGTCCGAACAGGCCGTCGACCGGCTGGCCTTCATGCTGGGGATGGATCCCTATCAGCTCCGGCTCCGAAACATCCGGGACGAGCGTTGGCAAGGCGTCCTCGATGCCGTGGCCGAGGCTTCGAACTGGACGCCGCGCCCCCCGGCCGCGAACGTCTCCAACGCGAACGTCGCCACGGGCCGCGGAATCGGCTTGGGAACCCACCTGCAGTCCTGGGGCGGCGCCGTGGCGGAGGTCGAAGTCATGAAAGACACCGGGAGGATCCGCGTCCTCCACATGTACGGCGCCATCGATGCCGGCCTGGCCGTCAACCCGGGCAACGTCGAAGCCCAGATCACGGGTCAGCTCGTCCAGACGGTGAGCCGCATGCTGCTCGAAGAAGTCACCTTCGACGAAACCGGCGTGACGAGCCTCGACTGGAACAGCTACCCGATGTTGCGCATGATCGACTCTCCCGAAGTGACGCCCATCGTCGTCCAACGGATCCACGAACCGTCAGCCGGAGCGGGAGAGGAAGTCATGGCCGCAGCGGCAGCGGCCATCGCGAACGCGTTCTTCGACGCGACCGGAATCCAGATGCGGCGTTACCCGATGACGCCGGAACGCGTGCGCGAAGCGATGGGAGCGGCGTAAGCGGTCACTCCACTTCATTAAGGAGAACCACAGATGCGTGTTGTGATCAGGGAGTATTCAGGAAAAGGTGCGAGCGACCTCTTCGACGTCCTCAAGAAGAACACCGCGGACATCGAAAAAATGTTGCGCCAGGTGGCCGGGCTCGTCTCGTACACGCTCGCCCGGACGCCGGATGGCGGATATTCGGTCACCGTATGCGAGGATCAGGCCGGAATCGACCAGAGCGTCGAGATCGCGCGCCACTGGATCGCCGAGAATGCGCCGAACACGGGCGCGGCGGCACCGAAAATTTCCGCCGCGGACGTCATCATGCACGTGAAATGAGCACGCATCGGGTCCTGATCGAACCCGTCCCCGGGATGTCGCCGGTTTTCTTCGAACTTCCTTTCGACGCGAAAGCCGTTTTCGGTAAGGTCCGGGCACCCGTCGTCGTGACGATCGGGTCGTACAGCTTCCGGACCACGGTCGCGGCGATGGGCGGGAAGCAGGTCATCGGTCTGAACAAGGAAAACCGCACGGCGGCTGGGGTCGAAGCGGGACAGACGGTTTCGGTCCGGATCGTCCTCGACGACGAAGAACGAACGGTCACGCCTCCGAAGGACCTCGTCCAGGCCCTGAAAGCCTCGAAAGGCGCGTGGGAACGTTGGGGAAAGCTCAGCTACACCTACCGCAAGGAACACGTCCGCGCCATTGAAGAGGCCAAGAAGCCGGAAACACGCGAGCGGCGCATCGCGAAGGCCGTCGCCGCCATGTCCGGTTGATGCAGTTCGCCAAACATCTCCGCGAACGCGTCCAGCGCGGACAGATCCGCGTAACCGTACGGATCTGGATGCGGCCACACGTGAAGGTGGGCGGGCGTTACGCGTTCGGCGACGGCTACATCGTGGTCGACTCGATGAAGACGATCTCGATGGATGAGATTACCGACGATCTCGCGGTGAAGTCCGGGTTCCGGGATGTCGAGGACCTCTTGAAGACCGCGAAACACGGCAGCGGCGAAAACGTCTACCTGATTCGCTTCCACTACGTCCCAGAAGGCGTGTGGGATCCGGTCAGATCAACTCGTTGAGACGCGAATATCCGGCTTGGCTCAACGGCCAGCCTTGTGACGCCACTGACTCGTCGCTATGTCAGTGGGAGCGATCGGACCCGGATCCGCGCCTGTTCGAAGACTACGACAGCGCCCTTCGCGAGCGCGTCCTCGATGATGCCGAGGTTCCCAAGGAGAGACGAGATCTGCCGTTCGGGATGCCGCTCCGAGCCACGACGAAACAGGATGAGCGAAGGCTTGGTTTCTTTGCGGCGGCTGAGCAACGTGCCGAAGTCGGTGTCGGCGGAAACAAGCACCCTGTCTTCGGTGGCGGCCAGATCGAAGAGACGGGCATCCTCTGCTCCATGCAATGATCGGTCACGGACGTGAACGGCATCGTGTCCGGCTTCTCGAAGGGCGACAGCGAGTTGTGGCGAAAGCGCGTTGTCGACCAGGAACCTCAAGATTCAGAGACCAACGGGATCTGACGTTCGCGCACGGCCTCTGCGGCGAAACGCAACGCTTCTCGGATGTCTGCCAATTCGAGGTCTGGATAGGCATCGAGGATGTCTCCTTCCGACATCCCATCGGCGACCATGCCGACAACCGCCGCCACGGGAATGCGCAATCCCCGGATACACGGGACTCCACCCATCTGATCGACGTTGACGGTGATTCTTTCGAACGGCATCTCTGCCTCCCTCTCCAAGATAGCGCAATGATAGCTCGCATGTTCGGGCCCGGAGTTCCTTAATCCGGAGTTCCCCAGGCTCCGAGAGAGATTTCGCCCCACGGCGTGTGGGACCCGGTCAGATCAGCTCGTTGAGACGCGAATATCCCGCCCGGCTCACGGCCAGGCGGGTTCCGTCCTTCAGGATCGCGGCGTAGCTGTCCTTCGCGTAGAGCTCGAGCTTCGACAGCCGGTCGACGTTCAAGATGTGCGACCGGTGGATGCGGACGAATCGCATCGGGTCGAGCTGCTTCTCGACCTGGGTCATCGTCTGTTGCTTCAACAGCTCCTTCCCTTTGACGACGTATGCCACGTAGTCGTCCTGCGCCTGGACGTAATCGATCTGGTCGACGGGAATGACGTGGACGTCCGGACCGGACCGAATCAGCACGCGGTCGGTCCGGTCGCGCGCGGACTCCACGTCAGCGAGCAGTTTCCCGGCCGGGGACTTCGTCCCGCGGCCGATGCGGGCTCGGGCCTGATCGAGCGCTTCAGAGAAACGCTCCGGGCTGAACGGCTTGAGCAGGTAGTCGATCGCGTGGACTTCGAACGCCTTCAGGGCGAACTCGTCGTACGCGGTGACGAAGACCACGTGAACGTCGTCCCCCAACAGTTCGAGCACTTCGAAGCCGTCGAGCTTGGGCATCTGGATGTCGAGAAAGATGAGATCGGGCAAAACATCGTTCACCGTCTGCACGGCCTCGAATCCGTTGGCGCATTCCCCGACGATCTCGACGTCGTCGTGGGAGGCCAGGTATTCCTTGACCAGGGTCCGCGCCAGGGACTCGTCGTCCACGATCACCACACGAATCGCCGGGTTCGTGTTCGTCATCTCGTCTTCCCCCCATCGCAGGGCAGCGACAGCTCCACCCGGAACCGCCCGTCGTTCTCGGTCACTTTCATCACCGCCTCCCCGCCGAACAGGGTCCGGAGGCGCCGCCGCACGTTTTCGAGTCCCACCCCGGCCCCTCGGCGCGACCGTGGACGGTCCGGGTCGAACGGGTTCTCGACAAGGAGCGTCAACGTGCCGGCCTCACACGCCGCGCCGACGAAGACCCGGCCGCCTTCGACCAGCGAGTTGATCCCGTGCCGGACGGCGTTCTCGACCAGCGGCTGCAGGATCAACGGGGGAACCTGGCACTTGCCCGAACGCTCGTCCACATCGGTGTCCACCGCGAGGCGATCCCCGCAGCGGACGCGTTCGATGTCCAGGTATTGACCCACCATTTCGATCTCCTCCCGGAGCGGCACCCAATCTTCGGCCCCCAGCCGGACGTTGTTGCGAAAGAAATCGGCGAGGAGCAAGCACATCCGGCGCGCCCCGGCCGGGTCCGTCGCCGTCAGCGCGCTGATCGAATGCAGGCTGTTGAACAGGAAGTGCGGATCGATCTGCGACCGGAGCGCCTTCAGTTCGGCTTCACGCGCCAGCACTTCGAGTCCCAGCTCGCGTCTCTCGGCCTGCCGGGAATCCTCGAACGCGATCAGGAGGTAGTGGAACATGACCGTCAGGCCATACAGCAGAAACCCCGCGCCGAAGACCAGGAAGAACTGGCCCCGGTAATAGTCGGCGGTCCCCGCGATGCGCGAGTCCAGGACGCGCACCCATCCTTCCCAGAGAATGATCCAGATGAAGGTCGCGAGAATGGCCGATCCTCCCTGCGCCACGATCAACTGGACCGCGTCGCTCGACTCGAGCGGCGTCGTCCGGCACACGTACCACCCGGAAAGGCACACAAAGGAGAACACCAGCGCCAGCGGAATGACCGTGAGCGCGGCTTCCGGGATCGAGCCCCCGCCGGCCGTGCCGTAGACGGCGGCCAGCAGCGACGCGATCAGGAGCCAGGCCCCCAGATAGAGGGCCATGCGTTGGGGTGAGGCGAGCAGTGGGTGCACGGGATTCCGGAGGTGCGTTCAATTACGGATTTGAATACCGCCCATCAGGACGGAGCCCCGGACGATCAACTCCGGCGCTCCCTCCGCTGCCGGAGGTCGCGTTTGATTTCGGACGCCGCCGAGCATTGGCATGATGTCGGTCACGACCACCCAATCGTCCGGGACGAAGATCTGGACGCCGCCCATGACGACGCGAAGGTTCATCACGACGGAATCTCCTTCGATCTCCGCCTGCCTCAGGTCGAGTTTCACGCCTCCCATCAGGGTCGAAGCCGTGCCTCCATCAAACGTTCCGGGCCGGGCCGTCCAGGACTGCCCTCCGATGATGGACTTCAGGCGAATCTCGCCCTCGGGCGCATCCATTTCCCGCGCGTCGATCCGGGTGGACAAGAACACGCCCAGTCCGACGATCACGAAGACGATCAACACTCCCCTGAGCGCATAGGGTCCGGGTGTCACTGGAACCTCCTAATTGCGGATGTCCAATCCGCCGAAAACAACGCCGCCACGGACGATGAGTCGTTTTGCACCCTCGACGGCGGGCGCTCGCGCCCGGTTGTCGATCCCGCCGATGAAGACCCCGACATCGGATTCGACGATCCAGTCGCCGGGGACGCGGAGGTCGACTCCGCCGAACACGGCCGCGACCTCGATGACGGCGATATCTCCCATGATCTCGGCATCCCGCAGGTCCACTTCGAGGCCGCCGAACACCGCCGTGGCTTTGCCACGCTCCAGCCCCACCGACGTGACGCGGTACTCCTGCCCGCTGAAAACCGCGGCGCGTTCGAACGTTTCCTGCGAGATCGTCTCCGGGAACGGCGCCGGCTCGGGCCGGGCAAACAGGACGCCGACGACCACGATGGCGGCGACTCCGAGCAATCCGGGAATGAAATAAGGTCCGGGCTTCATGACGGTTCTCCTCGTGGCGCCTAGTCCTTGATCTCGACGCCGCCCATCAGCATCGTCCCGGTAAGCACGAGCGTTCCCTTCGGATCGGCGGGAGGCCGCGTCTTGTCGTCGACGCCACCCAGGATCGCGACGATCTCAGACTGGACGGCCCAGTCTTCGGGGACACGGAGCACCACGCCCCCCATCATCGTGAACACGTTGACGGTCGCGCGGTCGTTCTGCATGGTCGCGCGCCGCAGGTCGAGCTCGATGCCCCCCATGATTGTGGTGGCCGATCCACCCCGGAACGTGGACGAAGCGTATGCCCGCTTGATACCGCCCATGAACGCGAACTCGTCGAACTCGGAATCGTCGACCGGGGCGTCGTCACCCGAACCCGCGGCGGGGCGCCGCTGGCGCGCGGTCAACATCTGGAAGCCGAAAAAGATCAGAAACAGGGGCCAGAGGCTCCAGATCCGGAAGTTGATGACGTTCACGTTGTCCAGCAGGAAGAGAATTCCCACCGCCGTCAGCAGGGTCCCCCGCAACGCACGCCCGCTCCCGCGGGCCGCGAAGAGGTCGCCGACACCAATGCCCACGAGCACAATGGGCCAGAACCGCAGGATCTGCCCGGCGTTCGCGATGATGCCGAGATTGTCGAGCAAGAGCGCCGTTCCGACGACGATGATGGCCCCGCCGACCCAGATCTGGCCCCCGAGCCCGCACGCGCGGCCGCGGGGTCTCTGGGGACGTTCGGGCCGGGAGGACGACGTTTCTTCCCGCTCTTCGATCTCCCGTTGCCGCTCCTTGCGATATCCGCCTTCTTCTCTCATGGCCGCCTCTTTTCGAACGACTCGTTCGACACCTGCCACTCTACCCAACCCCCTCCCGCCGGGCGAGCGGACTTCGGCGAATGGCGGTCCGGGACCGGTGAACGACGCAATCCTTGGTACTCTAGGCTGTTTGCGAGGACCCGTGTCACACAATCAAGCTTCGATCCCGGCGACGACCCGTCGGCAGACTCTCGGTTTTCGAGAATTCGTGGCCCTCATGGCCACGATGACGGCGCTGGTGGCGCTGTCGATCGACATGATCCTGCCCGCCCTCCCGCTGATCGGGGCCGACCTCGGCGTCGAGCGGGCGAACGACAACCAGCTTGTCATTTCGCTGCTCTTTCTCGGGTTCGCCGTCGGCCAGTTCTTCTACGGCCCGCTGTCGGACAACACGGGGCGCAAGCCCGCCGCCTTCATCGGCCTCGCCCTGTACATCGGCGGTTCCCTTCTCTCGCTGACCGCCCGCACGTTTCCGATGATGCTCGTGGGGCGGTTTTTCCAGGGCGCGGGTGTTGCCGGGCCGCGGACGATGACGCTGGCGCTGGTCCGGGACAAATATTCGGGCCCCGCGATGGCCCGCGTCATGTCCTTTATCATGACGATCTTCATCCTCGTGCCCATCGTGGCCCCGTCGTTGGGTCAGGTGATCCAGGGCGCGGCCGGCTGGCGCGCGATCTTCGGGGTGTACCTGGCCATGGCGGTGTTGGCGTCGACGTGGTTCGCGCTTCGCCAGGAGGAAACGCTCGACCCCGCCAGCAAGATCCGGTTCTCGCCCCGGCGCGTGGCCCACGCGGTCCGGGCCGTTCTCGCGACGCGCAAGGCGCTCGGCTACACGCTCGCCGCGGGGTGCATCTTCGGCGCGTTTCTCGGCTGGCTGAATTCCGCCCAGCAGATCCTTCAGGAACAGTACGGCCTGGGGACGCGCTTCCCTCTCTACTTTGCGATGCTGGCGATCGCGGTGGGCGGCGCGTCGCTCCTGAACGCGCGCCTCGTCATGCAGCACGGGATGCGGCGGCTGGCCATCATTGCGCTCGCGACGATCGGCACGGCTTCGGTCCTGTGCCTGGCGGGTGCCGCCGTGACCGCGGGACACCCTCCGCTCGGGGCGATGATGGCCTACCTGCTCGTGGCGTTTTTTTCGATCGGGCTGTTATTCTCGAACCTGAACGCGTTAGCGATGGAGCCGCTGGGACACGTCGCCGGAACGGGGGCTTCCGTCGTCGGCGGGTTGTCGACCACGATTTCGCTTCCGCTCGGTACGATCGTCGGCCAAGCTTACGACGGAACGGTCGTCCCACTGGTCTCGGGGTTTTTCGTCTTGAGCCTGCTCTCGATGCTGGCAATGCGGTGGGCCGAAGGGGGAGAATCCTGATAGGATCTCCGACATGCTGAAGTCCGCCGTATTGATCATTGTCCCGGTTCTCGCGCTTCTCGCCACGAGCGTGCTGGCCCAGGAAGGCCATCCCCTCAAGGGGACCTGGTCGGGGGACTGGGGCCCGAACCTCGACGACCGCCGGCATCTCACGCTCGTCATGGACCATGACGGTGAAGCCGTGAGCGGCCTGCTCAATCCGGGGACCAACAGCGTTTCCCTTTCCGGAATCCAACTCGACGTCACCAACTGGAGCGTCCGGATCGAAGGCGAAACACCGTCGGGACAACCCATCCGGGCGGAAGGGCAGATCGAAAACCTCGAGTCTTATCACCGAACGATTTCCGGGACCTGGCGCGAGGGCCCCGTCGAGGGATCGTTCACACTGACGAGGGACTGAGCGTGCGGCCCGTCGTGTTCCTGGCCCTGGCGCTCGCGGCTTCCCTTCCGGCCGCGGTCACGGCCCATCACTCGTCGAGCGCCACCTACGACGAGTCCCGGACGATCCGCCTGTCCGGACCGGTGACGCGCGTGGAATGGACGAATCCTCACGCGTACATCTTCGTCGACGTCACGGATTCGACCGGAACGATCCGCAATTGGGCCGTCGAGATCGGCAACCCGCTCGACCTGGAACGCGCCGGCTGGACGGGAGCTTCAATCGCAATCGGAGA
>CAZTTI010000197.1:0-4555 GCA_964615925.1 uncultured Solibacteraceae bacterium | reverse complement strand
ACGTCGACGGCGACCCGAGCGGCTCAACCGTATTCACCCGACCCCGCGTATGTCGCTTCTCCGCTGGCGAATCGCGGCGAATCCGCACTGGCGTTTCGATGGCGAAGGCGGACGGGTCGCGGGCGGACGATGGAATTGTCGGCTTCTCTCGATCGCTGCAGGCGGCCGCCGGAAACCACCAGACGGACGCCTCGTGGCGACACCTGATTCCACCTGACGCTTGTCGAGTGCGAACGGGTGGTTGTCCGTGCCTTCACGCTTGGGGAAATCACCGAGAGTCGGATGGAATCCTGCAGGCGTCGTCTGTCCGACGCTGTCGGCCCGTGGTACGTCCTCCGCGTGAGCGCAAACGTGGTCGCCCGCGCGCGGGAGCCGTTTCCGCGGGAGCCGACCCGCACGCTGGATGCGCACTACACGCCGCCGTCTGGATTTTGTCGTCGTGCCCAACTACGCGTCTGGATCGCTGCCGAGAGCTGTTAACGATACCTCTTCCACTGCGTCTTGCAGGTTATGACCGACACCGCGCATGCGATAAGACGCCTCGCCCGGGACTGGCGCTTCACGCTGGTCGCCGTCACGATCCTCGCGCTCGGAATCGGCGCGAACACAGCCGTCTTCAGCGTCGTCAACTCCGCACTGTTCCGGAAACAGGGCGTCGACGATCCCGACCGGATCGTCAACATCTACGAGAACGTCGGCGAGGCCAACGCGCCGATGGCCACCTCGCTTCCAACCATGCGGGACATTGCCGGTTACGACGAAGTCTTCTCCGCGGTCGCGGCATCGACGTTTTTTCCGATACCCGCCGAATACCAGGATGACGACCGCATCCGTTCGGCGGTGACCGAATACGTGACATCCAGCTACCTGGACGTCGCCCGACTCGAGCCGGCCGCCGGACGGTGGATCGACCCCGCCGCGGACGCGGCGGGAGCCGATGTTCAGGCCGTCGTCGGTTTCACGGCCTGGCGGACGAAGTTCGAATCGGATCCCGACGCCATCGGCCGCGTCATCCGGATCAACGGTTTACCGGCCACGATCGTCGGCGTCGCTCCGGAGGAACTGGCCAGCAGCGTCTATTCCGGCGTCGTCACCGATTTCTGGCTCTCGCTGTCGGCGGTGTCCACGATCGGCCCCGGACCGCCCGACCTCCTGAATCAACGGATACCCTTTTTCGTGACGCGCGCCCGGCTGGCCGATGGGATCAGCGTCGCCCAGGCCCGGGCGGCGATGGACACGCTGGGCGCCCGCCTGGAACTGGACTATCCCGGTGAGAACCCCGGCCGCGGACTGACCGTCCTGGCATTCGACGACGTCCAGATTCATCCGCAAGTGGACGCGTTCCTGGCGCCCGGCGCCGCGGTCCTGCTCACCGTCGTCGGTCTGGTCCTGGTGCTGGCCTCGACCAACCTCTCGACGCTTCTTCTGGTCCGCGGGACGTCCCGGTCCCGGGAGATCGGCGTCCGCCTGGCACTGGGCGCGAGCCGCCGGCAACTGGTGGGCCTTCTCCTCACCGAAAACCTCGTCCTGGCCGTCACCGGAGGTCTGGCCGGATTCGGCCTCGCCCACGGGGCACTCCAGTTCATTGGTCTGATGGATCTTCCCGTCGTCGTGGACTTCTCGCTCGACTACCGGGTCTTCGCTTTCACGCTCGGTCTCTCCCTGGTGACCGGGGTCGCCTTCGGCCTGGCGCCAACGCTGAAGTCGACGCGCATCGACCTGGTCGGTACGCTCCGCGACGAAGGTTTGACGCTTGCGGCCGGGCGCCGGTGGCTCACCGCGAAGAACACGCTGCTGACCGTGCAGGTCGCCGTTTCGGTCATATTGCTGTCGGGTACGGGTCTGCTCGTCCGAAGCTTCGCCGAAGCGTCCGGCCGGGACCTGGGCTTCGCCGTCGACGGCGTCGCGATCCTGGAAACCGACGGCCGCTATGCCGGGTTCGACCAGACACGCTCGGAAGCCGCTCACGCTGAACTGCTCGAGCGCATCCGGGCCATTCCCGGCGTCGAGGCCGCGACCCGAACCCTGGGGGCTCCGATCAACGACTTCGTCGGATTCACCACTCTGGCCATCGACGGCTACGAACCGGCCGCCGGGGAGTCCTCGGTCGGGGTCCAGTGGATGATGGCCGGGCCCGGCTACTTCGAAACGCTCGACATCCCGATTCTCTACGGGCGCGGTTTCGAGGAACTCGATCGCAACGACACGCCGACGGTCGCCGTCGTCAACGAGTTGATGGCCCGCCGCTACTTCGGGACGCCGAACGCCGTTGGCCGGCTGTTCCGGGACGCGGAAACGATGGAGTCGATCACGATCGTCGGTGTCACGGCCGACGGGCGTCAGGAGGTCATCGAGAGCGAACCGCTCCAACCCCGCTTCTACCGGAGCTACCGGCAGTCGGACACTCCGGCGACGACGGTGATCGCCCGGGGTTCCATCGATGAGGCGCTCCTGGTCGGGGCGATGCAGCGCGAGTTGCGTGCGATCGATCCCGCGCTCCCCGTGATCCGCGCCTTGACGATGCGGGCCCACATCGAAGCCGGCAACGCCGTCGGGCAGGCGCTCCTGGGCTTCCTGGGCAGCCTCGCCCTGCTCGGCATGGGGCTGGCCAGCCTGGGCCTCTACGCCGTCGTCTCCTATGCCGTCACGAGCCGCTTCCGTGAGATCGGCATCCGCATGGCCCTGGGCGCGCGGTCGGACCAGGTCGTCCGCGTCGTCGCCCGGGACGTGTCGGTCCTGGTCGTCGTGGGTGTCGGACTCGGCATCGCGATGGCCGTGGGCGGCATCATCACGCTGGCAAGGCTCGCGGCCGGCGCCTCCGACATCGGCAACATCGTCCAGCCGTCGGCGAACCATCCCGGAACGTTCGCGATCGTCGCGCTCGTGATGATCGCGGTGGGCCTGCTTGCGGCCTTGGTGCCGGCGCGGAAGGCTGCCCGGGTGGACCCGATCGAGGCGTTGCGGCATTCGTAGCAGCGCCCGCGAAGACCGTTCCGGGCCCTGCGAACAGGGAATCGCCACGAGCGGGACGATCAGGATCAGATGCCGGAAGCGGATGATGTTGAAGTGTTTCGTTGTCCCGAAGCCAGATGCCGCCGACCCGAACCACTATCTACTCGTCGTCGGGCGCGAAGGCCAGAAGGACGTTGCCAGCCATCCCGTTCTTCACGCCGATGTAGCCGGACGGAACAAACAGCCGCCCCGCGGCCGCGACCGGACCGGCCGCCCCCATCGAACCACCCGTTGCCGGAACTCCGTTCACAGTATCGAACTCGCGCACAGTGTCGTATTCCCAGATCACGTCCCCGGTTTCCGTCGACAGGGCCCGCAGGACACCGTCCCATCCCCCCGAGAACACGACCCCGTTGCCGAGGGTGAGCGGCCCGTCCTGACCCACGTGGCGTTCCCTTTCCGCGAGCGGGGCGAGATCGGTGAACCATCGAAGCGCACCGTCGGCCAGCCGTATCGAGCCGATTCCGCCCGGTCCGAGTCCGAAATAGGCATGGGCACTGTCGGCGGCGCCGCCCCAGATGATCTTGCCTCCGAAAGCGGTCGTATCCTCGACGAGGGGCGTTTGCCAGACCAGTTCGCCCGTATCCGGATCATGGGCCCAGACGACCCCGCTTTTCTGGCCCGCGACCAGGAGGTCGCGTCCAGCAACCGAAACCAGCATCGGCGGGGACCCGAAGTCATGGTCGGGCCCGCAGTCTTCCGGACCGCCCGGTCGCATGCACGGCGTCGTCCAGATGTCATTGGCCGTGGCCTGTGCAATCCACTGGATGTGGCCGTCGAAGAGGTCGATTGCGACGATGGCGTCGGTTCCCTCTTCAGCCGGCGCGCTGTAGGCATCTCCGGTGCCGACCCAGAGCAAGCCCCGCGCCGGATCGACGGTTGGCGGACTCCACACCGCTCCTCCGGACGGGCCGAACTGGCCGGGAGCGGTTTCCGACGGTTCGGCGCGCACCGTGTGCGTTTTCCAGATCATGGCCCCGTTGGAAGCATCGAGCGCCACCACGCTGCCGCGGAACGTGCAGCAGTTGTAGTCCGGGCCCCCCGCGGCGCCCTCTTCGCCGGACGAAACCGGGACGAAGAGCCGCGCGGAACCCTCCCGAGCGTCTTCGCCGGTGCGCAGGAACTGTGGGGTCCCCGTAATGCGCGCCGTCGGGTGCGGATCCACTTCGACCTTCCACTTGAGCGAACCGGTGTTGGCATCGACGGCATAGACCTGAGCATCCAAATCGCCGAAAAAGACCGTCCAGCCGTCGACATCGGCCAGCACCGGCGCCGTGCGCACGCCGGTATCGGCGGTGAACGACCAATGGTCGCAGCCCGACGCGACATCGAGCGCAACCACCTCGCCGGTATCGACCCCAATGAAGACGCGGTCGCCCACGACGGACGGCTGGCCGATGACGGCCCGCGCATCCGTGAATCCGAAGGCCCAGGCCAATTCGAGGTTATCGGTCCGTTCCCGAGTCAGGCTTGGCGAATGGCGGGCGTTGGTCCGATCGCCTCCCCAGCCGTTCCACATCGTGCCGCCCTCGGGATCGAAAGG
>CAZTTI010000196.1:0-5499 GCA_964615925.1 uncultured Solibacteraceae bacterium | reverse complement strand
CCGTGATCTCGTTTCTCGAAATGAATGTGCTCTCCTGGCTGGCTCAGGTGTTGATCGTAGACACCGTGGGCTCCTTGCTCCTGAGGGTTGTGCGCATCCGACACGTTCGGGGCGAACTCTGCCGTCGGGATCGTCACCACGGTGGCCGTCGATTTTTCCCTCCAATAACGCGCTCGCTGGGCGGACGCGGTCGCTGTCCGCCCAGCGGCCCCATGGCGCGTCCCGCCCGACTTCGATAGAATAATAGGTTTCCGAACGGTCCACGATTTTCGACAGAGGAACCCTGTTACGGAATGCCCATCCAGTCGATCCGTATCCGCGGCGCCAGGCAGCATAACCTGAAGAACATCGACATCGACATCCCGCGCAACACGCTCACGGTCGTGACCGGCCTGAGCGGGTCCGGGAAGTCGAGCCTCGCGTTCGACACGGTCTACGCCGAGGGCCAGCGGCGTTACGTCGAGTCGCTCTCGGCGTACGCCCGGCAGTTCCTCGACCGGCTGGAACCTCCCGACGTCGATTCGATCGAGGGCCTTTCGCCGGCGATCTCGATCGAGCAGAAGAGTTCGGCCCGCAGTCCCCGCTCGACGGTGGGCACGGTGACCGAGATCTACGACTACCTTCGCCTCTTGTTCTCCTCCATTGGAACGCCGCACTGCGCCGACTGCGGCAAACCCATTACCCAGCAGAGTCCGGACCAGATCATCCGGAACCTGAAGGTGCTCCCGCAGGGCGAACGCGTAATGATCCTGGCGCCCATCGTCCGCGGGCGCAAAGGCGAGTTCAAGGCGCAACTGGCCGCGCTGGCCCGGTCGGGCTACGTCCGGGCGCGTATCGACGGGGAACTCCACAGCCTGGATGAACCGATCGAGCTCAACCGGCGGAAGAACCACGACATCGAGGTCGTCGTCGATCGGCTGATGATCAAGAAAGGGATCGAGGGACGGCTCGAGAACGCCGTGGAACGGGCGGTGAAGCTGGGAGACGGAATCGTTCAGATCGCCATCGTCGGGGGCGAAGAGCACCTGTACTCCCAGAAAATGGCCTGCGTCGATTGCGGGACGAACCTCCCGGCGATCGAGCCGCGCACGTTTTCCTTCAACAGCATGTACGGCGCGTGTCCGCGGTGCAAGGGACTGGGGATCATGTTCGACTTCGATCCCGGACGCATCTTTCCCGATCCCACCCAATCGATCATGAACGGCGGGCTCGAGATCCGAGGCGAACTCGACGACGAAGTCGACGAAGTGCTGGCCCGGATATCGAGACACTTCAAGGCGGATCTCGACGTTCCTTTCGAGGAACTGCCAGCCCGCGTCCAGAACGCCGTGTTCCACGGCGTGAGATCCAGGAAGATTGAGGGCATCATCGACATCCTGAACCGCGCCTACGCGGATTCGGACGACGAGTCGCTCGCCGACTATATGGCGACGCACGTCTGTTCGGAGTGCCTCGGAACCCGTTTGCGGGCCGAGAGCCTCGCGGTCACGGTGGACGGCAAGACCATCGCCGAGATCGCTGCCTTGCCGATCAATCAGGCGTTGGACTTCTTCGAAGGCCTCGTGTTGCGGCCTCGCGACGAGCTGGTGGCGGGACGCATCGTTCGGGAAATCGTCGACCGGCTCGAGTTCCTCGAGAACGTCGGCCTGGACTACCTGAGCCTGGCGCGCGCGGCAAACACGCTCTCGGGCGGAGAAAGCCAACGCATTCGCCTCGCGACGCAGATCGGATCGCGCCTCCGGGGCGTCCTTTACGTCCTGGACGAACCTTCGATCGGGCTCCACCACAAGGACAACACGCGGCTTCTGGAGACCCTGGAACGGCTGCGCGACCTCGGGAACACGGTCGTCGTGGTCGAGCACGACGAGGACACCATGCGGCGCGCCGACTACGTGATCGACCTCGGCCCCGGCGCGGGGAGCCACGGGGGTGAAGTCGTCGCGTTGGGCCCGCCGGAAGTCATCGCGGCGAGCACCCAGAGCCGCACCGGTCAATACCTGGCGGGGAGGCTCGAAATTGCGCTCCCCAGGAAAAGGCGAAGAGCGACGCAGAAGACGATCCGCGTGCGCGGCGCCGCGGAGCACAATCTCAAGAACATCGATGTCCAGTTTCCCGTCGGATTGATGACGGTCGTGACGGGCGTCTCGGGCTCGGGAAAATCGACGCTCGTGAACGATATCCTCTACAAGGCGATCGCGAGGTCGCTGTACCGCGCGGTGGACCAGCCGGGAACGCACAAGGACATCAAGGGAATCGAACACATCGACAAGGTTATAGAGATCGACCAGGCGCCCATCGGAAGGACGCCGCGCTCGAATCCCGCTACCTACACGGGACTTTTCACACCGATTCGTGACCTGTACGCGATGATGCCCGAATCCCGGGCCCGAGGCTACAAGCCGGGACGATTCAGCTTCAACGTCAAGGGGGGCCGGTGCGAGGCGTGCCGCGGAGACGGGCTCCGCAAGATCGAGATGAGCTTCCTTCCCGACGTCTACGTCCCGTGTGAGACCTGCCGGGGCAAACGGTACAACGCCGAAACCCTGGCCATCCGGTACCACGGAATGTCGATTTCCGACCTGCTGAACTCCACCGTCGAAGAGGGGCTTCGCGTTCTCGAGAACATCCCCCAGGTGGGAACGAAGCTCCAGACGCTCGTGGACGTCGGCCTCGGCTACGTCAAACTCGGTCAACCGGCAACGACGTTGTCTGGCGGAGAAGCGCAGAGGATCAAGCTCGCGCGGGAACTCAGCCGCCGCGCGACGGGAAAGACCCTCTACGTTCTGGACGAACCGACGACGGGCCTGCACTTCGACGACGTCCGGAAGCTTCTCGACGTCCTCGATCGGTTGACCGGCCTGGGGAACACCGTCATCATCATCGAGCACCACCTCGACGTGATAAAGTCGGCGGACTGGATCGTCGACCTGGGGCCCGATGGCGGAGAGCGCGGGGGGCATGTCGTCGCCGCGGGACCGCCCGAAGACGTCGCCCGGTGTCCGGATTCCTATACGGGAGCCGCACTGGCGGCTTTACTGCCCGGGAAGACATCGCTGAACGGACGGAAACCGCCACGACAAACGACACCATCCCGCACGAAGCCAGGTACGGCCCAGCAATGACCACTCCCGCCGATCGCGAGCCGGGCGACATCCTCGATGGATTCGTCGCCGAGTGCCATCGAGTGCAGGTTCAGTTCTTCTCCCAATATCGACCGCTCATTCTCGAAGTCGCGCACAAGCTCGCGCGCCTGCTCGATAGCGGCGGCAAGATCCTCTTCTTCGGGAACGGAGGCAGTGCCGCCGACGCCCAGCACATGGCCGCGGAACTGGTTGGGCGGTTCGTTTCCGAAAGGAAGGCGCTGCCGGCGATGTCGTTGTCGACGGACACGTCGGTCCTGACTTCGCTGGGAAACGATTACGGGTTCGACCGTATCTTCTCGCGGCAAATCGAGGCGCACGGAAGAGCCGGCGACGCCGTCGTCGCGATCTCGACCAGCGGCAACTCGGCCAACGTCGTTGAAGGCGTCCGGACGGCGAAACAGGCCGGATTGTACACCGTGGGGTGGACCGGTGCGACGGGCGGCCGCCTCCGGGACATGGTTGATGCCGCGTTCCGCGTTCCCTCCACCGAAACTCCCCGAATCCAGGAAACGCACATCCTGCTCGGACACTCGCTGTGCGAACTCATCGACCGCCAACTGTTTCCCGGCGCCTATCGGGGATGATTGCGCACTCCATGTCGAAGTCACGCTATTCCGTTTCCCCGATCAGCCTCGACGGCATCTCCACCTACCCGATCTCCGAGCGCGCGAGCAAGATCGACACCGCGATGTTCGCCGTCCCCGTCACTTCGTCGGACACCGCCGGGGAGTTCCTCGACAAGCTGCCGAGGATCCTCGCCGCGGACGAACTGCGCGCTCTTGCATCGGCCATCGCCACCGCACACCGCTCTCGGCACCCGATCCTCTGGGGGATGGGCGGGCACGTCATCAAGTGCGGTCTCGGGCCGATCTTCATCGACCTGGTCGAGAAGGGCTTCGTGAGCGGGATCACGATGAACGGATCGGCCGTGATTCACGATTTCGAGATCGCCCTCGCCGGGTCGACGTCGGAGGAAGTCGAGACCGAGCTTGGCAGCGGACGGTTCGGCATGGCCAGGGAAACCGGAGAGTACATCAACGCAGCCATCAACGAGGGGGCGGCCGACGGCATCGGCATCGGCGAGAGCCTCGGCCGGTTTATCGATTCCAACGGGCGCGGCATCGGGTTCGCCCATCGCGAGGCAAGTCTGCTCCAGGCCGCTTTTCGCCATTCGATCCCGGTGATGGTCCACGTCGCGATCGGCGCCGACATCGTCCACATGCATCCGGAGGTTTCCGGCGAAGCCATCGGGCGGGCATCGCTGGTGGATTTCAAGCTGCTCGCGGCCCTCGTCGCGGGCTTGGAGGGAGGCGTCTACGTCAACGTGGGCTCGGCCGTCATCCTGCCTGAGGTGTTCCTGAAAGCTCTTTCAGTGGCGCGGAATCTCGGGCACCGGGTCGACACGCTCACCACGGCCAACCTCGACTTCATTCAACACTACCGCCCGCGGGAAAACGTCCTGAAGAGGCCGACGGCATCGGGTGGACGGGCGATTGCGCTGACCGGGCATCACGAGATCATGGTGCCGCTCCTGGCCGCGGCGATCGATCACGCTTCCATCACGGACACAGGCTCGTGAGCGGCGACCCCTCCCTGAGGCCGGATCCGATTCCGCATTCAGAGGGTAGCGAAGGTCACCGCTGGCGCGCCAGAGACCTCTCCTACTTCGCGATCGCGTTCATCGTGCTTCTTGTCGTCGCCATCGTTCTGCTTCCGGCGACGGCCTCGGAGACTCCCGACGCTCTTTCGGCGCTGGGTGCGACACTCTTCATCCAGGGAGGTCTCGTCCTGATGGTCTGCGTTCTCACCCGGTACGTCTATCACCTGGACGTGCGCAGCGAGTTCCGGTGGAATACGGCATACACGAAGAGCAACGGTTCCCTCGTCGCAACCGGAATGGGGCTGGCGTTCACGGTGATGGTCGCGGCTGCGCTGTTTCCACCGACCTCCACTCCACCCATTCAGCAGTTGATCGACGACCCGGAAGACATCGTGTTCTTTGCCGCGTACGGTGCCCTGGTCGCCCCGTTCATCGAGGAGTTCATTTTTCGCGGATTTCTTTTTCGTGTTTTCGAATCCATGTTTTCCGGTTTCGTCGCGGTGCGCGTGACCGCAACACTTTTCGGACTCGTTCACGTTCTTCAGCTTTGGGGGAGTTGGACCGGAATCCTGGCCATCTTCGTCGTCGGGTTCGCCCTCTCGGGAATACGACGACGTACGAACTCTCTGATCCCGCCGATGATCGTTCACTTCTCGTACAACGGCCTGATCCTGGTTGCCGGCCTCGTCGGATCGCTGGTGGCGGAACATCTGCCCCTCGAGGCATTTCGGGGACAGTCCTCCATGTAAAACGGTT
>CAZTTI010000195.1:0-3802 GCA_964615925.1 uncultured Solibacteraceae bacterium | reverse complement strand
TGCGCGGCGTCATCACCTCGAAGGCCACCGTGTCGCCGAACTCGACGACCGAACGCACCATGACGCCCTCGTCCTGTTCGAGGATGCCCTCTTCCTGGCCGACGTCGATGAAGGCCCGGATCTCCTCGTCGGAAGCTTCCTCTTCCTCGTCGTCGTCATCCTCCTCCCACGCCTGGAAACGGCCCAGGATGGCGCCGATCAGGCGAACGACGGGCGAGAGCGGGTAGTAGGGTACCGCCATGATCGGGACCAGCATCTTGAGGACTCCTTCCGGATCCCGGGCCACGATGGCCCGGGGGACGAGCTGCCGGAAGACGAGGACGAGAACGAGCGTCGCCCCCGCGGCCGCGGGCAGCGCGACGGCGATCTCGAGCCCCGCCCGGAGCGCGGTCGCGGAGAGCAGCACCGCCAACCCGATCAACAGCGCCTGAATCATGATGTGGATCGCCATCAGCATGTCGTGCGGGGAATCGGCCAGCGAGTCGCGAAGCGCCCCCGGACCGCGGGTCGCCTCGGCGATGCGCTTCAGGGCCAGCTTGCTCACGCCGCCGAGCGCGAAGTCGAGCGTCGACATCACGAGGATGGCGCCGACGGTCACGAGGATGATGAACACATGGAGTTCGATCAGCATGTCAGCAGTGGAATCTTCGGCGCAGACGAAGCTCGAGCGCCCGCATCTCGCCGTCGTCGGTCTCGTGATCGTATCCCAACAAGTGCAGCAATCCGTGCAGGACGAGCCGCTCGATATTCGACTCGAAATCGAGCACGGGCGAGCGTACCGCCTGGGCGTACGCCGTCTCGGTCGAGATGAGAATATCGCCGAGGTAATCTCCGTCCCCTGGAAACGACAACACGTCGGTCGCATTGTCGATCCCCCGATAGGTCCGGTTGTAACGCTCCATCGCCCGGTCGCTGACCAGGACGACCGAAAAGGGACGCGCGGGAGACAGGTGGCCCACCAACCGGGCGAGGAAGCGTTCGAGCCGCCCCGTGTCGACCCGGTGTTTCCGTTGCCTGTTGAGGACGAGGCAGTCTGTGACGGCTTCGAGATCCGGAATGTCCGCCGGCATTGCGTTCACCGTTCGACCGAGGTGGGAGCCGAATCGGGCCCCTGGAACTCGAGGGTGGGTTGCGCCTCCGCGGTGCGGGTATGGTTCTGGTAGGCGGTCACGATCTGGGCGACCAGGGGGTGCCGGACGACATCGCGCTCGGTGAAGTGGACGAATGCGATGTCCTTGATGTTTCGAAGCACCTCGCGCGCCTCGATCAGTCCGGAACGGTGGCCGAACGGCAGGTCCACCTGCGTGATGTCCCCGTTGATGACGGCCTTGGACGAATACCCGATTCGCGTGAGAAACATCTTCATCTGTTCGGACGTCGTGTTCTGGGCCTCGTCGAGGATGACGAACGCGTCGTTCAGGGTCCGCCCGCGCATGAAAGCGATCGGAGCGATCTCGATTACCCTGCGCTCGAGAAAGCGTTCGACGCGCTCCGGATCGAGCATGTCGTTCAGGGCATCGTACAGCGGGCGGAGGTAAGGGTCGACTTTCTCTTCGAGGGTTCCGGGCAGAAACCCCAGCCGCTCCCCGGCCTCCACGGCCGGGCGCGTCAGGATGATGCGGTGGACCTTCTTGTCCAACAGGTCCCGGACCGCCATCCCCACGGCCAGGTACGTCTTTCCCGTTCCGGCCGGCCCGATACCGAAGACGATGTCGTGCGCATCGATCGCGTCGACATACAGCTTCTGGTTGAGGGTCTTCGGCGAGACGCTCCGTTTCCCGAGCTGCAGCTTCCTCGGGGAGGACACGACCTGACGGAGCGTGAGGGATCTGTCCTCCGCGACGATGCGGATCACCGAACGCAGGTCCTGGTCGGAAAGACGCACGCCCTCGCTCTTGAGCGCGGCGTAATCCTCGATCAACTTCTCGACCAGGACGACGGACTCGTCGTCGCCTTCGATGGCGATTTCGGTGCCGGCGAGGTACACCTCCACCCCCAGAACGGATTCCAGATACTTGATATTGCTGTCGTGGGTACCGAACAGGTCGGCGACGCTCTCGCCGATGGGGATGGTCTTTTTCATCCGCGGCGATTATACCAGCCGAAACGGTTCGAACTCACGCTGCACCGGTCCCGGCCGCCCTCTCCGCCTGCCCTCTCCGACTTGCGCGGACACATCGCACATTGTTATGATCCTGGATTCGCGAGGACACGATATGGCGAACCATGTATCCGCGATCAAGCGGTATCGACAGAGTCAGAAACGCCGGGCCATCAACGGCATGAACCGGCAGAAGCTGAAGACCCAGGTGAAGAAGCTCCGCGCCGCCATCCAGGCCGGGAACGCCGGAGAAGCGCAGGCCATGCTCGGACCCACGTTCAGCGTGATCGACAAGTCGGTTCAGAAAGGCGTCCTCAAGGCCAACGCCGCAAGTCGATACAAGGCCCGGATGAACCGGCACGTGAACGCGCTCGCGACACCAGCCTGACCGCCGCCTTTTCAGGCCGGGCTCGCCCTTCGAATCACGCGAGGCGATTCTCCCCGGCGGGCAAGAGCTTCCACAACAGGATATCGAAATACGACTCCGGATCCGGTGACGACGACTTGAAGGCGTGGTCGGCCTGGACGAGGAGCCGGAATCCTCCGACCAGTCCTTCCCACTCGAATCGCCGGCTCGCGCGGACGATCTTTCCCGCGATTCCCGGAGGGACGCCCACCAGACGCGCAACATCGGCGTCGCTCCCGCCACCGAGCGTGCGGGCGACGAAGAGCTGTCTCCAGACCCGCGTCATCTTGCTCAGGATGAGGAGTTCGTGGACCCCGTCCTCGAGCATCGAGCCGACGATACGGAGCGAGGCGGCGTAGTTGGCGTTCATGAACGCGTCGTCGAGATCGAACGGCCCGTATCGCTCGGAGCGGAAGATCAACTGGTCGACGTCGGCAATCGCGATCGGCCGCGTCCCGCCCGTATAGGTCTGGAGCTTCTCGGCTTCCTGCTTCAGCCCCAGTAGTTCGGACCCTAAATGGTCCACCATGTAGCGTGCGACCTCGGACGGAACCTCGAACTGGCGTTCGAGCCAGTGGATCGTATCCACCGTTCGGAGCGTGTCGATCTCCACGGAAGGAAACGGCAGCCGTCCGCGCCCCGGGCGCTTGTCGAACACGAAGACGACCTTCAGGCAGGAGTCCTCGATCCCGGTCAACGGCTCGACGCTCTCGATCCGCTTCTTCGTGAACTTCGTCGCGTCGGGGACGCGGACCAAAAGCGCCCGCCGGGCTCCGAACAGCCGCGGGGACCGGGCTTCGTCCGCGAGGCTGGCCGCGCTCAGGCCGTCGAATTCACGCAGCGTCAGGCGTTCGAATTCCCACTCGCCACCGAAATGGGCGCCCCAGACCGTGCGCGACTCGTCGACGAGATAGTCGTCGGCGCACACGAAGATGTAGACGGCACCCGGGGCAAGCTTGTGCTGTTTGAACTCGCTGAACTTCACGGATTCGGCGCCGCTTCGAAGATGGAGGACACCAGGCTTTCGGAAAATCGCCGGGCCAGGCGGTCCATCGCGGCGGTGTCCTCTGCGACGAACGCCTCGGAATCGTTCGCGAGTTCGAACGTCTCCCGGAACAGCCACCTCGGGCTCGCGAAAAGCACGCGTCCAGTCGCCGTCTCACTCAATCGGACGCCGATGTCGACGGCCACGGCGTACGCGGTTCCCCGCCCCTCGGGCGTGAAGTTGGTGGGAATCGTCGTGATCGCGAGCACTTCCCCGCTGAGCACGACATCGGCGGACCCGGATGCCGTCA
>CAZTTI010000194.1:0-8720 GCA_964615925.1 uncultured Solibacteraceae bacterium | reverse complement strand
TCGTCGAAATCCACGACCTGGATGACGGCCCGTGGCTGCGGCGCGTAGTAGGTGATCTTGTAGTTGTTCCCGGGTCCGCTTGGCGAACTGGCCGCCAGGCCCATCATCGTGTTCCCGTAGGTCGGGGTCATGTAGGCGCCGTCGAGCAGTTCCTCGTGCGCGAACCGGTTCCACTGCGGCGTGAACTCCGTGCCCCCCGAGAAGATGCCCCGGATGCCCGCCTTTCCGATCGACGTTCCCATGTCTTCGAGCTTGAGCGCCAGGGCCTCGAGCAGCTTCGGCGTCGCGAACATGCACCGGATGTCGTGGTTGGCTTCGAGGATCGTGACCGCCTGATCGATGACGTGGTTCTTGTACGCCTCGAGGTGTTCGGTCCAGCCTTTCTTGATCAGCTTGATGACCCACCGGGGATCCAGATCGACGCTGAAGCAAATGCCGCCGCGGTGCTGGCAGAGGTGCTCGACGGCGAGCCGCAGTCTGCGCGGCCCCGAAGGCCCGAGCATCAGCCAGTTGGACCCGCGGGGGAAGTGCTTTTCGGGAAGGGTTTCGCTGAACAGCTCGTAGTCGATCCGGAAGTCTTCGCAGTTGATCCGGGTTTTCGGAATCCCCGTGGTCCCCCCGGTTTCGAACACGTAGACGGGCTTGCCCGACATGCCCTTCGGGACCCAGCGTTCCACGGGGCCGCCCCGGAGCCACTCATCCTCGAACGGCGGCATCTTGCGGATGTCGTCGAACGTCCGGATTTCGTCCCGGGGGTCGAAGCCGAGATTCCGGGCGTAGTCGAGCCAGAACGGGCATCCGGTCTCGGGGTCGAAATGCCACCCGACGATGTCGCGAACATGCGCGTCGAGCTTGTCCTTCGCGGCCTTCCCGGCCGCCTGGACGTCCGCGGTCGAATGATCCGAGGTGGGCATAGCGGAATAGTCTAACGGAATTCGCCTGCCGGGGGCCAACGACGATTCGTCCTTACCGTGTCTTTGCGTGTCGATACGGCGCCTGTAGACTGTGGAAAATCCACCGGAGGATCGATGAGAGACTCTCTGCACAAGCTCAGCGGCCCGGTCTTTTCCCTGGCACGCATCGTGTTCGCCTTTCTCTACCTGAGTCACGGGCTCAACTGGCTTTTCGGACCGTTCGGCGGGATGGTGGCCGAGTTCCCCTCGCGATTCTGGTTCGCCGGCGCGATCGAGCTGGTATTCGGAGCGCTGCTTCTCGTGGGCCTCTTCACGCGTTTCGCGGCCTTCATCGCGTCAGGCGAAATGGCCGTGGCCTATTTCATCAGCCACGTGCCGCGCGGAGGCCTGATCCCGATCCAGAACGGGGGCGAGATCACCGTCGCCCTGTGTTTCGCGTTTTTCTTTATGATCTTCTACGGGGCCGGGCCCTGGAGCGTGGACCGGCTCATGGGCCGGAAATAGACGAATGCCGGGTCAGAACCCGCGTCCGAGCCGGAGCCGGATGAAAACGGTCGCGCCCCACGGGTTGGGGTCGTACCGTTCGTGAAGGGCGGTGTCCACCCAGTATTTCGTGACGTTGGCCCCGACGGCGGCACTGCCCAGGAAATTGTTTTCCACGTCCCGCGTGTACCCGATCGTGCCGGCCGTGACGTCGAAAGCGTTGTCCAAAGCGTCGCCGGGGCCTTCGGTTTCCGGCAGCAGCTCACCCCGCTGGCTCCACTCGATCCGTCCCGTCACATAGTTCGCCCCGCTGAAGGGTATGACGGTCTCGGCGAGCACGGCGTTGGTGATCGTCTGTGCGATCGATTTCCGGTTCTGACCCCAGGCCAGCGTCGTTGCGATCGCGCGCCCGTTACCGCGAGGGATGACGTGATGGATCGACGACGTGAGCCGCAGGATGTCGTCGTCGTGAAACGCTTCGGGTTCATCGAGGCGCCCGAGGGAAAACTGCCCGCTCCAGTTCGGATGGGGCGACAGTCGAAATCGCGACGACCAGGAATCGACCTTGCCCGGGGCATCGATGTTCCAGCGGTTCTCGTCCGGCTCTTCCCCGTGAAACGCCGACGCCTCGATGCCGACGAAGTTCGTGCCGATCGAGGCCGTCAGCACATTACTCGCAATGTGCGTCGAGTCCTGCCAGTGATGGGCCAGCGGCGCCTGCGGGATCTCCGCGGCCGACGCCCGGTGCGGAAATGCCGCAGGCCCCAGCGCCGGACTCCCGATCGCTCCGTAGTAGATGCTGGCGATCCCGGTCTCGCCCAGGGGATAGGCGTATTGTCCCGCGATTTCCATGAACAGATCGTGGGGGTGCTGGCCGTCGACGACGGGCTGTCCGAACGCGCTCTCCCCGGTTTGGAACAGGAGCGGATATTTCCGGTCGAGGACCGTCAGCGGTTCGGCGCTGATCATGCCGCGGACCATGACGGCACCGTTCCCGAGCGGGCGCGCCGCCGCGAACATCCCCCAGTTGGTCGAATACAACGCGTCTTCGCCCCTGGGGCCGTCCTGCCACGTCGCGTTCAGGAACACTTGGCCCATCCACATCAGGTTCCAGCCCGATGTATCGCCCGTGAGCGCCGGCATCGGCCACGACCGCGGAGGGATATTGGTTCCCGAGCTCTGCGTCATGAGATGGTTGGTGGCGCGGTTCATCTGTCCCATGCCGGGCATGCCGAGGGGTACCTGAGCGGCCGACGCGGGCGCGGCGAGGACCAGGAAGCCGAGGACGGATACCGAGGCGATTCGTCTGAGCGTCTTTGTCACTTGATATACTTTCGCAGAAACTCGAATCGAGGAGAAGACCGTGAAGTACCGACGACAGTGGACTTGTATCCTCCGGGTTGGGGCCGTGACCCTCGCGTTGTCGGGATTGGCCCAGGCCAGCCAGACCGAAGCCGGCCAATATTGGGGGCAGTGGCGGGGCCCGGAGGCCAACGGCGTGTCCCGGACGGCCACGCCGCCCCTGACGTGGAGCGAAAACGAGAACATCAAATGGAAGATCGATATTCCCGGGCGCGGTTCGAGTTCCCCCGTCGTCTGGGGAGACAAGGTGTTCGTCACGACGGCGATTCCCACGGGCGTGGATCCGGAGAGTGACCACGAGCCGCGCGGCGGTCTCCGCGACCGCGGCGTTCACCGGTTCGTCGTGATGGCGATCAACCGCGCCGATGGAACGATCGCCTGGCAGGATGTCGTGCGGGAGGAGGAGCCGCATGAAGCCGCCCACAACGACAACGGGACGTGGGCTTCGAACTCGGTGGTCACCGACGGAGAGCACGTGTTCGCCTACTTCGAGTCGCGTGGTCTCCACGCCTACGACATGGACGGCAACCGGATCTGGGAGACCGACCTCGGCGACAAGGCGATGCGCAACGAGTTCGGCGAGGGATCCACACCGGCTCTTTACGAAGACCGGCTTGTGATCGTCTGGGACCACCTCGGCGGCCAGTCCTTCGTCGTCGTTCTGGACAAGAACACCGGAGAAGAGATTTGGCGGGCCAACCGGGAGGAGATCGACACGTGGGCCACGCCCCTCGTGGTCGAGATCGAAGGGCGGCCTCAGGTCATCGTCCCTGGGATGGAACGGCTCAAGAGCTACGACCTCGAGACCGGCGACGTGGTGTGGGAGAGCGAGGGCCTGACGATGAATCCGATTCCGTCGCCCGTCGTCACCGATGACGGGATCATGATCGCGATGAGCGGTTTCCGGGGCAACGACCTCAAAGCCATTCGCCTCGAGGGCGCATCGGGCGACATCACGGGAACCGCGCAGGTTCTCTGGGAGCTCGATCGCGACACGCCGTACGTGCCGTCGCCCCTGCTCTACGACGGGATCGTCTATTTCCTGAAGACCAATTCCGGCATCCTGTCGGCGTTCGATGCGGCGAGCGGGGAGCCGGTGTTCGAGCTCCAGCGGCTCCAGGCGGTGCCCAACGTCTTCGCGTCACCGGTGGCCGCCGACGGCCGGATCTACATTCCGGGACGAGAGGGAACCACGCTGGTGATCCGCCATGGCGCACCGTTCGAGGTGCTGGCGACGAATCAGCTCGACGACGGGTTCGATGCCTCGCCGGCGCTGGTCGACGGCGAGATCTACCTGCGGGGCGTCGAGCACCTTTACGCGATCGCCGAAGATTAGGACGAGACATGAACGCGTCGCGACCCGCATCGGAATCGGACGTCCGGAGCGACTTCTCCCACCTCATCGGCGGCCGTCTCGTCCCCGGCGACAAGACGTTCGACGTGATCAACCCGGCGACGGGCCGCGTCTTCGCCCGTTGTCCCGATGCCTCGGCCCAGGATCTGGACCAGGCCGTCGACGCGGCCCGCAAGGCATTCAGTTCGTGGTCGCGCCTTTCGTTCGAAGAGCGTCGCGCCCAACTCGACCGTCTCGCCGCTCGGCTGGAATCCAGCGTCGAGGAACTCGCGGCCATTCTCGTCAAGGAACAGGGCAAGACGCTGGCCGAGTGCCGCAAGGAACTGTCCTTCGTGCCCCATCAGATTCGCCGGCTTGCCGCGATCGAGGTCGAGAACGAAGTTCTCCGGGACGACGAGGCGGGCCGTGTCGAACTGCGGTACCGCCCACTGGGCGTTGTCGGCATCATCACGCCCTGGAACGTCCCGGTCGGCATCGCCATCGGCCGGATCACGCAGGCCTTGTATACCGGAAACACCGTCGTCCAGAAGCCCTCGCCGTACACACCCCTGGCCACGCTCAAGATGGGGGAGATCGTCTCCGACGTTCTGCCCCCCGGAGTCCTCAATATCATTGCCGGCGGAGACGCCCTCGGGGAGCGGATCACGACCCATCCTGGGATTGACAAGATCTCGTTCACGGGTTCGGTGCCCACGGGAAAGAAGGTCCTGGCGAGCGCCGCGCTGTCGAACCTGAAGCGGGTGACGCTCGAACTCGGAGGCAACGATCCCGCCATCGTCCTCGACGACGTTGATCCGGAGCGGGTGGCGCCCCAGATCTACGCGGCGGCGTTTGCCAACTGCGGCCAGATCTGCGTAGCCATCAAGCGGCTCTACGTTCACGAGAGCATCTACGAAAAGATGTGCCAGGCGCTGGGGAAGATCGCCAACGCGGTCAAGATCGGCGATGGCGCGGACGAAAGCGTCGGGATGGGGCCAATCCAGAACCGCATGCAATACGAGAAGGTGAGGGCGATCCTCGAGGATACGCGCCGCGCGGGAGCGCGCGTCGTTGCCGGCGGCGAAGTTCCCGAAGGCGAAGGATATTTCATGCGGCCGACCATCGTCGCCGACATCGCCGAAGGGACACGCCTGGTCGACGAGGAGCCGTTCGGCCCGATCCTCCCCGTGATCCGGTACTCCGATGTTGAGGACGCGGTCCGGCGCGCAAACAGGACACGATACGGTCTGAGCGGGTCGGTATGGACGAACGATCCCGAGCGCGGCGCCGAAATCGCGCGGCAGCTCGAAGTCGGGACCGCGTGGGTGAACCAGCACAAGATCCCGGACGCGACGGTGCCGTTCGGCGGCGCGAAGGAATCGGGCTTCGGAAGGGAATACGCGGCGCTCGGCCTCAAGGGCTACATGGAAGCGCAGGTGGTCAACATTTCACGCCTCTCTGAGACGTGATGGATTTCACGCCTCTCTGAGACGTGATGGATCTCACGGCTCTCCTGAGACGTGATGTTTGCCCGGGCCGGTCGCCGATGGCTCCGCCCCCGGTTCAAGCTTCTCGAGAGCCAGGAGGATTCGGCGCGTCAGATCCTCTCCGGCGTGCGGCATCCCTTCTTCGGTCGCGACGGCCAACTCGGCCACGTCGAACTCCCACCGGCGCAGGACCTTTCCCTTTTCGTCCCTCGATAACGTGTCGTCCTCCAGGACCGATTCGGGTGTCGGATACACTGCCGAGGGGTGGGCCAGCGCGCGCTCCAGTCTGGATTCGTCGGCTTTCATCTCATCTGATAGATCGCGCGAAGCCCACGGACGTTACACCGGCAACGCCGCTTCCGCGAGGAACTCCGAATAGGTTCCACGGAAATCTTCGACTTTAGAGCCCTCGTGTTCCCGTGCGTTGCCGACGTTCCAGATCCGCGTGGCCACCTCCTCGATCACGTCGTGGTCGTGGGTGACGAGCAGCAGGGTCCCCTCGAACTTCTGGAGCGCGACGTTCAGCGCGTTGATCGACTCGAGATCGAGGTGGTTGGTGGGTTCGTCGAGAACCAGGATGTTCGGCTTCTGGAGCATCAACCGGCAGAAGACGATGCGGGCCGTCTCGCCCCCGGACAGCGTGTGCGTCTTCTTCAGGGCGTCGTCGCCGCTGAAGAGCATCTGCCCCAGCAGACCGCGAAGTTCCGCCTGGCTCGCGGATGGATCGAAGCTGTGCAGCCATTCGATCACCGGGACGTTTTCGGGGATCGACTCCTGGTGATCCTGCGCGAAGTAGCCGACGCGCGCCTCGTGTCCCCACGACACCTCTCCCGAGTCGACGCCGAACTTCAGGTCGTCTCGTTCGACATATCCTGGAGCGTTCCGGATGATGGACCGGACGAGCGTCGTCTTTCCCGCGCCGTTCCGCCCGATCAAGGCGATCTTCTCGCCACGCGCGATGGTGGCGCTGAAATCGCGGAACACGGTGAAGCCGTCGTACGACTTGGTCAGCCCTTCGATCTCGAACGGCTTTTTGCCCGACGGCTTCTCGACGGCGAAACGGATGTACGGACGTTGGATGTTGGATTTGGCCAGGTCTGTCGTCTGCAGCCGTTCGACTTCTTTCTTCCGGGACTGGACCTGGGACGAACGGGTGCCCGCCGAGAATCGGGCGATGAATTCCTGCAACTGGGCGATCTTCTTTTCCCGCTGCGAATTCGACGCCTCGACTCCGGCGCGGACCTTCGTCTTCGCCAGGACCATGTCGTCGTAACCGCCGGTATAGGTGATGACCGACTCGTAGTCGATGTCGGCCACGTGCGTCGCGACCTCGTTCAGGAAGTGGCGGTCATGGGAGATCACGACCAGGCAGCCCTCGTAGGACTTCAGGTGGTTCTCGAGCCAGTGGACCGAGTCGAGGTCCAGGTTGTTCGTCGGCTCGTCGAGCAGCAGCGCTTCGGGTTTTCCAAAAAGCGCCTGCGCCAGGAGCACGCGGACCTTCTGGCCGCCCTGAACCTCGGCCATCGGTCGTTCGTGCAGGCTTTCGGGAATGTCCAGGCCGTCGAGCAGGATCGCGGCATCCACTTCGGCCGTGTAGCCGTCCTCGTCGCCGACGATGCCCTCGAGTTCCCCGAGGCGCATCCCGTCGTCGTCGGTGAGCTCGGCCGGATCTTTCGCCCAGAGCGCCTCGCGTTCCTCAATGGCGTGCCACAGGACCGGGTTCCCCATGATCACGGTGTCCATCACCGTATGCTCGTCGAAGGCGAACTGGTCCTGGGAGAGCACGCTCATGCGTTTCGGACGCGTGATGGTGCCCTTTTCAGGCTCGATTTCACCGGTCAAGATCTTCATCAGGGTCGATTTACCGGCACCGTTCGGCCCCGTGATGGCGTACCGTCGACCCGCGTTGAAGTTGACGGTTACGTCTTCGAACAGAATCCTCGCGCCGTAACGCATCGTGACCTGGTTGAGCGAAAGATGCATGGCTCATGCCTCCGTTGATCGCGCTCGAGCGGCGAACCAAACCCCCATTGTAACCGGTTTCGCTTGGAACTGCCGACGTTCGTGTAGGTGGTGTCAGAAGAGGGGGCGTAAACCCGGGGAGCCGCGCTCCCCGGGTTACGGGTGCGGGAAACTACGCTTTGCCCGTTCTCCAGCCTTCCGCGTACGATTCGCGGACGACCTTCGCATACGGAACCGGGCTGACGACGGCGCGGATGCCGAGCTGCTTGTGGCGTTCGACGGTCGGCTTCTTCGACCCGCCGTTTTCCTCGCCCCAATACAGGACGACCTCGTCGCCGATCTCGACGTCCGGGTTCACGGTTCCGAGCGACAGCATCGAACGTTCGTTGTAGCTGTAGCCGGCGAACATCGAGAACCCGGCGGCCTTGCCGTTCTTCTCGATCTTGTCGTAGGAGGCCGACGTGTAGTTCGAGAGCGGCAGGTCGATGTACTTGTAGTGGTCACCATCCTCGAAGAGCGAGGTGATCACCTTCACCACGTCTTCCTTGTTCCAGGCGAACGTCACCTTGCGCCGCTGCGGCTCCTTCGACATCCTCTCGAGCGCTTCCCGGCCGATGAAGTCGTGGTCGAACTTGACGAAGGGACCGTAACCAAGGTCGTACGGGGAGACGTAGTAGTCCTCGATATTGTTCGAATAGAAGCTTCCTCCGATCGAACCGGACGCTTCATAACCGGTGGCCGGGAGCCATTCCCGATAGGGTTTCATCTTGTCGCCCGTGTACACGGCCGGCAGAGGTGACGGAATCCAACCGGATTCCAGCGTGTTGGTGGCGTATGCGCGCGAACCGACCTGGTGAATGCCGAACTCCTGTCCGGCCTCGACGATGGCCTCGCGGATGCCCTCGCGTTCCTCGTAGGGTCCCCAGATCTCGAGTCCCGGAGCCCCGGCCATTCCGTGGCGCAGCGCGCGGACCTTCTGGCCCTTGATCGTGATCGCGTCCATGTGGAAGAACTTGATGTCCGGCGGTGGCCCGCCGTTGAGCTTCTCGATGACCTTCCAGGCGTTGGGGCCCTGGATCTGGAAGCGGTAGAACTTGCGGGTGACGGCTTTGCCCATGGGCATGGAGGGCGAGCGGTCGTCATAGACGACTTCGACGTCGTAACCGCCGGTTTCGGCGT
>CAZTTI010000193.1:0-3616 GCA_964615925.1 uncultured Solibacteraceae bacterium | reverse complement strand
CGGCGGCGACGACGAGAGGGCGGCGGGCGAATATGCCCGGATCCTGACGTATGATCCTCAGAACTCCGACGCCTACCTGCGGATCGGACTGGCATTCCAACGGCTCGCGGCCGCCGATTCCGATCTCCTCGCCCAGGCGGTAGCGAACGCTGGCGACGAACCGGAGGACGCGCTCGAAGAGAACATGCTCCGGAATCTCGACCTCGCCATCGACAACCTGATCAGCGCCGTGGCGCTCGGAGGCCTGGCTTCCGACCTGGCCCGCCGGGAGCTCGAGCAGCTCTACGCCATGCGGGGCGGAGAGGAAGGCGTCGCCGCGGAACTGGAGAGCCTGATCACCGAGCGGCAGGAAGCGCTATCGGCCACACCCTGACTATTCCGGATCCGGGTGCGTGGCATGACACGTCAGGCAATCCACCGGCCGCGCCAGTTTCGCGCTCGCGAAGTATTCGTCGCTGTTGAGGCGCTCCACCCATTTACGCATGAGGTCGGCCATGAACTCGTGGTCGTTCTCGTAGACGTCCGTCATCGGCATGCGCTGTTTGGGGATGTTCTCGAAGTTGACCTGGCCCGAAACGTGGCAGTCGGTGCACCAGACGCGGCCGTTCACCGGGTCGGCCAGGGGGGACTCCCAATCGGGATTCGGATTGTTGTTCTGGGGTGGACTGTACAAGGCTTCCACCCACATGTGCATGAAGTAGGCCTTGACGAACGGGGGCACCTCGTCATCCATCCCAGCTTCAAGTCCTTCCATCGCTCCACCCGCGACTTGGGGTGCTTCACCCGCGACTTCGGGTGCGGCTTCTGGAGCAATCGCCAGCGGGTTGCCCCCGGGCTGCGGAGGAAGCGGCGTCTCTTCGATCGGTGTCCCGTTCCGAACACCCTCGACGTTCTGACTGCACGCCGCGGTCAATCCAAAGAGCAGGAGTCCGATCAGAAAACCCTCAACAACCCGGTGCATAACTCACTCCCGATTCGTGGACCTGTTTGCTCTGAGGATTCCCAGCCAGCTCCAGCAGTCATGATGGCCCCTCTCCGGGGATTATAATGGACCGAATCGGACGATGTTGAGCCGACGACAGTTCTTTCGCGGATTTCTCTCCTCCGAGGTCGACCTGGTCGAAAGGCTGCCCGCCGGCTTCCTCGCGGAAATCGCCAAGACGGATCGGGAAAGCGCGTCTGAACCCCCCGGCGTCTTGCGGCGCATTCGGGCCTGCTGATACACTGCCTCGTTTATACCCGGTTCTGGATGTGTTCCGGGCTTTTCGGAAGGTTCAAGAAGAATGGATTCCTCCGATCTCCAAAGATACAAGAGCGTTCTCGAGTCCAAACGCGCCGAGATCCTGCAGCTCCCGGATCGCTCGACGGCGGTTGAGGACAACATGAGGACCGGCGACTGGGTGGACCACTCCAGCCAGGAGAACGACCTCCACGTCAACCTCGCCCTCAAGCAGACCGATACGAAGCTGCTGCGCGCCATCGAGGAAGCACTGGCGCGCGTTGCAAACGGCACCTACGGCATCTGCATGGAATGCGACGAGCCGATTGCCGGAGTCCGCCTCGACGCCGTTCCGTGGACACGCGTGTGCATCGCGTGCAAGCAAAACCAGGACGAGGCGCGACCCTAAGGTCGCGAAGTCGCGCGACCCTAAGGTCGCGAAGTCGCGCGACCCTAAGGTCGCGAAGTCGCGCGGGCCCGACTACTCCGGTCGGACGACGCGGGACACGAAGCTTTCGTACGCTCCCGGCGCGTCGGCCTTCATCACCGTGATTGCATTTTCGGCGATGGTTTCCAGGTTCTTGAGATAGAGGGGGTTGCTGAAGGCCTGTCTCAGCGCCCCGATCACGGGCCGGACCTTTTCCCACACCAGAACGGCCTCGCCGGACGTCCGGCTGAACATCCTTTCGTTCAAT
Source organism: uncultured Solibacteraceae bacterium (assembly GCA_964615925.1). Classification (GTDB taxonomy): domain Bacteria; phylum Acidobacteriota; class Terriglobia; order 20CM-2-55-15; family 20CM-2-55-15; genus JAJEDW01. The sequence continues at coordinate 1,702 of CAZTTI010000193.1, read as the reverse complement.
ACCCCCTCCACGACGAAGGTCGCGGCCATGTCCCAGTAGCTGGTGACCATCCGGAAGTACGCGTGTTCCTGAGTTCCCGGCGGACAATGCTTCTGCATGTCTTCGAGCGAATCGGACCTGAACTTGCTGGTAAACCACTGACGGGCGTCGCGCATCGTGCTCTCGCGTCGCAGTTCGTAGAGCCGCAGGATCAGCTGGGCGTCTTCGTAGCGGGGATCGGACATGACGGAACTCCTCGATTGGATGGACGATTCAGTTGTTCGAACCACACCCGGGACGGCGCTCGGGTCGGCCGTCATCGGGCGAAAACACTTCGACAGCGCGTTCCGATCGCCCGCGGGCTATTTCCCGATTCAGCGACCGGAGGGCGGGTTTGCTGAATCCGCAGTCGGCTATACGGATCCGCTGGCCACGGTCGATAAGGTAGATGGTGGGCACAGAGCGCACCGCGTAAACATCGGAAACCGCAAACGGATGCTCGTCGATCAGAAACGGCAGTTCCAAGTGCAATTCCAATGCAAAACGCCGAGTTTCAGGGATGGAATCCTGTGAAACTCCAAAAATTCTCGGATGGAACGGGGCGTAGCCAGCCCAAATCCGCTGGAGGTATGGGAACGTCAAGTAACAGGTCGGACACGAGGTCTTGAAGAAGACCAGGGTCAGCGGGCCTTCGTCGAGCGCCAACGCCAGACGAAAAGGCCTTCCAGAGATGTCGTGGAGCTCGAAATCCGGAGCCGGGGCTCCTTCGACGAGGTGTTCCATGATTCGAAAATCCGTGCACTGGTTGACACGGGAGCGGCGCGAATCGATGATCACAAGGCTAGAATAGCTTGAATAAAATAACTTTGCGCCTGGTGCGCCGGGCCCAGCCAACCGGAACCCGCGGGGGGAACGATGGCCAAGATTGACGCCTTCTTCCAATTGATGAACGAAACTGGCGCGTCGGACCTCCACCTCGTATCCGGCTCCCAACCGATTCTGCGCGTCAACGGCGACCTGGAACGGATCAAATACGACCCGCTCGACAGCGACGACCTCAAAGCGATGCTGTACGAGATTACGCCGGAATTCAAGGTCAAGATTTTCGAGGAAACCGGCGACATCGACTTCGGCTACGAGATCCCGGGGGTGGCCCGCTACCGGGCCAACTTCTTCAACCAGAAGTATGGGATCGGCGCCGTTTTCCGGCAGATTCCGACCGAGGTGATGACGACCGAGCAGCTGGGATTGCCCCCGGTGCTCACGAAGTTTTCGATGCTGCACAAGGGCCTCGTCCTGGTCACCGGACCCACCGGAAGCGGGAAGTCGACCACGCTGGCCGCGATGGTCGACTACGCCAACAAGCACCGCAAGGACCACATCCTGACCGTCGAGGACCCCATCGAATTCGTCCACAGGAGCCAGAGCTCGCAGATCAACCACCGCGAGGTCGGCACGCACACGAAGTCGTTCGCCGCCGCGCTCCGCGGCGCGCTCCGTGAAGATCCCGACGTCATTCTCGTCGGAGAAATGCGCGACCTGGAAACGATCAGCCTCGCGCTGGAAGCTGCGGCCACCGGACACCTGGTGTTCGGCACGTTGCACACGCCCAGCGCCCCCAAGACAATCGCCCGCGTCATCGACGTGTTCCCGGCCGGTCAACAGAACCAGATACGCAACACTCTCTCCGAGGCCCTCAAGGGCGTCGTGGCACAGAACCTGT
>CAZTTI010000192.1:0-2672 GCA_964615925.1 uncultured Solibacteraceae bacterium | reverse complement strand
GGAGTTCCTCGATCAGCTTCCGATCACCCGGGTTTGAGCGGCGACGGGCAGGAGCGGCGTGCCGTTGGGAGTACACACGGCCTGACTGTCCATGAGCACTACCGGCTGTCCGTTCGACGTCACCCGTGTCGCGGCGACCACCCACTGGCCCGTGACGCACGGGACGGGCCCTCCGGAGACGTTGAACGGGCAGCCGGCAATCACGTACGGCGCCGACATCAGGACCGTGGGCTGGCCCGAAACCAGGACCCGTGGGTTGGGAGCCGTCGGCGTGGCGGTTCCGCCGTGAGCGCACAGCACGGTCGCGGCAAGATGGAGCAGTGGTCCGGGCATGTCAGATCACCGAGAGCGCGCCGTTGTTGATCGTGACGGCCGGCCCGACGAGCGTGATCGCCGCGCCCTTGCCGTTCTGGATGTAGATCCCCGTGTCGTTGACGATCAGGGTCGCGCCGGTGGCGCTCTTCAACATGATTCCTCCGGTCGGACCGGGCAGGTCCGAGATCGTGAGACCGTTCTGCAGTGGCGTTTGGAGCGTGATGGCCGGCAGTCCGGGAGGAGTCGCCAGCGCGAGCGCGGGGACTTCCGCAGCGCTTCCCCAGAAGCAGCCCACCCAGATCGGATAGTTCGGGTCGCCCTGCTCGAACTCGACCCAGACGCCGGATCCGATGATCGGGAGTGCGAACATTCCGTTCTGGATACCCGCCACCGGGACGCACGGCATCGCCCACGTGGCCGGGACGAGGCCCGCCACGTCGGGAACCTGGATCTGAAGACGTCCCTGTTGCATCGGATCGACGTTGTTGAGGACCATGCCCCGGTATTTGCCGTAGTAGCGCGCTGTCATGCCGGCACCGTCGGAGTGATGGAAATGAGTCCGTTGCGGGAAAGGTTGAAACTCTGTTTGAACTCGCCGCGCCGGATCGTGCTGGTCACGCTCTTCACGTAGTAGAGGCCGTCGTACGCGACTCCTGCGCCCCGGACGCCCACGAGCTTCCGCGGCCGAAGGACCCGGCCGTATCGCAGCACGTCGAGTTGGCCGTTCGCGCTCACCGCGTCCTGGGACTTCTTCGCTTCGTTCAACCCGCGGGAGATCGCCTGCATCGGGTTCATCCTGGCCGCGTCCTTGAGCATCCGGATGTTGGCGATCGGCGCGGGCAGCGCACCGAGCGGCGGCTGCAGCGGGTTCAGGTTCGGAATGGGAATCGGGATCGGCGCCCGGGTCAGCTGGTTCTGGATGAACACGACCGGCAGAACGCCCTTGGTCGGATCGAAGCTGAAGTTCAGCGACTCGACGTTGGTGTGGGCGTCCATGTCGATGTTGAGCGCGGGCTGCGGCGGTCCAACTTTGATCTCGGGCCCGAAATACGCCACGTTGGAGAGCGGCGCCGGTCCCGGCTCGATGTAGAAGACATGGCCGACCTCCTCGGCCAGCTGCCGGATGTAGGCCAGGTCCGTCCCCTCGTGCGCCGGGATGCGCTCGACCGGAATCGGGATGTCCAGGAAGAACTCGGGGATCGGCAGCGGGACGATCCCGAACGCGGCGTATTTCGCGCAGATCAGCGCCACGCGCGCGGCGATCGGCATCGCCGGGTACGGCAGACCGCTGAAGTCGATCATGTCCATGACCCTGGTCAGGTCTTCGCCGGTTACGGTGATGCTTCCCGGTTGCCCGTTCTGGCCGGCCTGAACTTCCACGTTCGTCATCACGCCGTCGAAGAGCGTCAGGGGCGCGCCGCCCATCGTCACGAGGAGGACGACCCGGAGCGGTGGCGTCCCAACGGTCGTGTTCTGGCCCGCTGCCACGAGGAAGATCGTGTTGAGCGCCGATTTGCTCGTGACCTTGAACCTCAGCTGGAACCCGCTCGGCGTGTCGGCGCCGCTCGTCGCGGTGACGGACTCGAGCGCGTCGATCATCACCGCCGGGACGGGCAGGGGAACGATCGGGCCCATCATCAGGCTCAGATGAACCGGGCTAGACATCCGTACCCCCCGGCACGCCCTCGGGAAGCGTGATCCGGATGCGCCGGCCCACGGTTTCGGTCAGCTCGTTCGGACGCATCACGCCGTTGCCGTCGGCGAGCCGCCAGTACTGTTCGGCGTCTCCGAGATGCCGGGCGGCGAGGTTGTCGACGCGGTCGGTGTCCGACACGACGTGTCCCGTCCGCGTCCGGAAGTTTTCCGGAGGCGGAATGAACCGCCGCCGGACGTAGCTCAAGGGCAGGCCGTCGGGCCGGGTCCACTGAACGACGTCGAGGCCGTGATACCGGCTGTCGGGCGCGAACGCCGGCGCCGTGATCGCGTTGGCCTGCATGAACGCCTTGATCGGGTCGGTCATGGCAATCCTCTGATTCCGAGGGCGTCGAATCCGGTGGTGGCCGCCTTCGACGCGAGTCGTTCGCGAGACTTGAGGTAGGCCATGAACAGGCTGCCGCCCTTGTGGTCGAAGCCCAGGTCGTCGACCGAGAGCGCGCGCAGCCCCAGACTGACCTTGGCGCGAATGGGGTTCAGCGACGGATCGAATGCCTCCTCGGTGATCGAGAACTCGGTCACCCGGACGGGCACGATGCGGTTCGCGCCCCACACGAACAGTGCCAGCGACGATTCCATCGGCGCGATCTCGAGCGTCCCCCTGGAGGCCAGCGCCTTGTTCTCGAGGAGTTCGGTGGCCGTCG